>NZ_QTPY01000044.1:0-24862 GCF_003857765.1 Burkholderia sp. Bp9016 | reverse complement strand
GCAGAGAAGCGAGATTATGAACCGCTTTTTCCAGATCGTCAACAACTTTTTTAACTGCTTCGTCGCGACGGCTGGGGTTCAACTCCGTGTGCGCCAAGGCTTTGCAACAACCTCGACCGCACCGCTTCCCTTCTTCTCCGCGCCGTGTTTCCGTTAGCGCGAAAGAGGCGTGATTCTATGCACCCGCCCCCATCTCCGCAAGCCCTTTGTGAAAATATTTTGAAAAAGAGTGCGGGGCGGTTCGTTGAGCCGCCCCGGTAATCATGGAATTGATGCGGCAGAAGCACCCTCGGTAGTTTGTGAGCAGCCCTGCCGTATCCTGCGCAACCTTCCATCGCTCACCGCCCGACCATCGCTCTCGCCACCCCATCCCGCCGGATCAAGCCGTGATACAGCGCAGCGGCAAAGTGCGCGAGGAACGTCACGAAGAACAGATAGGCCAGCACCCGATGCGCGACCCGGAGCCAGGCAAACGCCGCCGGATCAGCCGAAACCAGCGCCGGCAACTGCACGCCGCCACCCAGGGTCACCGGATACCCGCCAGCCGACAGCATCGCCCACCCGATCAGCGGCATCGCGAGCATCAGCGCATACAGCACGAGATGCGACCCATGCGCGGCGGCCTTCTGCCACCCAGGCAGATCCGCGGGCAACGCCGGCGGCTTCGACACGAACCGCACCACGATCCGCACACACACCAGCACCAGCACGGCGATCCCCAGCGGCTTATGTAAAGCCACCAGGAAATCGTGTCGCTCGGAGACCGACGCCACCATCCCCACACCGATGAACAGCATCGCGACGATCATCGCGGCCATCACCCAATGCAACAGCCTCGCCGGCAAGCTAAAGGTCGTAGAAGCGCTCATCACCGTCCCTCCGCACTCAATCGCGCCGCGCCGGCCACACCGGCCTCTTCACTCGTCCTGCGCAGATACGAATCCGCATACGCCGCCGACCGCGCCGCCAACAACGGATCCCCCGACACCCGAATTCCCTGCGGCAGCACCGTCGGGTCGTAATTCACGTCGCGGCATGGACCGCTGTCCTGCGGCTCCACGCGATCGAGCACGAGCGTCCCCGCATCGATCGTTGTCCGCTGCGGGGGCCACGTCTTCGTCGCGTCGTCCACCGGGTCGCCAGGCTCGGCAAGCGTGACGAGCAGTTTCCACTTCTGCGCACCGTCCCCAATGCGCCGCGTCAGGTCCTCCTGCAACACATTCGGATCGGCGGCCGTCGCGACGTCGCCCGCGCCGGCCGTCTGCTCCGGCACGACCCGCCACCTCACCGCCTGGAGCTTGCCCGCCGCGTCGACGAAATAAAACGCGTTCAGCCCGTAATAGCTTTCGGTGACGTAGCTCGCGCTCGGCTTCGCACCCTTCACCCATTTGAGGAATGCGGCCGTCTCCGGATGCGCGCCGAAAAATGCCTTCACCTTCGCCGGATCGGGCTTGCCCGTCGCCTGATCCGGCCGGGTCGCGAGCAGTTGCGCGTAGAACGCCTTCGGCGTCGCAACCGGAAACACCGGCATCGCGTTCATCCCGGTCCGCCATTGCTGGCCATCGGGCGCGGTGAGCTTCAGTGCCAGGCTGCGGATCGGCACGCTGCTGTCGGGCGCATATGGATTGCCGCCCGGCAGTGCGAACCGGCCGACCACCGGCGTACGCACAGCCTTGAAAAACGGCGCGACCGAATACGCGCTCGCGGCGTCGTTGCCTTCAAAGTAACCGGTCACGCATACGCCCTTCGCGTGATTGCGCCGAAAGCCCGGATGCACGCCGCCGGCCGTCTGCAGCGCGTCGACAAGCCGGTGCGGGGTCAGACGCGCTGGCGCGAGCCAGCCGCCGACGTACCCGAACGCAACGGCCACGCCGGCCACCGCGCCGCCGATCACGGCCCAGCGCCACCACTCGCGGCCGGGCTCGCGCGGCGGCGAAGAAGAGGAAGATTGCTTCATGGATGCACTCCCGATCGTCAGATCATTGTCGAACGGGCGTAGGACGCCACCCGCGCCGCTTTATTCCATGAAGAATTTTTTCGTATGCTGATGGAATAAACGGCGCCGACCGGCGTCCTACGCGGCATCTCCACGCCTTTCGGCTACGGCCCGGCCATGCCCTCAAACGCCCTCGACGACGACGCATTGCGCGAACTCATCCCCAGGCTGCGACGCTTCGCGCTCTGGCTGGCGCGCGACGTCCATGCGGCCGACGATCTCGTCCAGTCGACGCTCGAGCGCGCGCTGTCGCGCTGGGCGAGCCGCCGCGACGACGCGTCGCTGCGCAGCTGGCTCTTCACGATCCTGTACCGGCAGTTTCTCGACGGCAAACGCAGTGCGAAACGCTACGCGTGGCTGCTCGGCCGCATCCGCACCGACGACGAGCCGCACTGGCCGTCCGCCGAACGCGAGATGGCCGCGCGTGCGACGCTCGAAGCGTTCGGCCGTCTGTCTGACGAGCAGCGCAGCCTGCTGCTGCTCGTCGCGGTCGAGGGCTTCACGTATCAGGAAGTCGCCGACCTGCTCGACGTGCCGATCGGCACGGTGATGTCGCGACTCTCCCGCGCGCGCCAGGCGCTGCGCCAGCTCAGCGACGGCGAGCTTCCCGCACCTTCCCTTCGATTGATGAAATGAACGACCTCCGCCCAGACGAACACGATCTCCAGGCCTATGTCGATGGCCAGCTCGGCGACGATGCGCGCGCCGCGGTCGAGCGATATCTCGCGCTGCATCCGGAGAGCGCGGAACAGGTGAAGCAATGGCAGCAGGATGCGCAGCGATTGCGCGCCGCGCTGGAGAGCGTGCGGATGCCCGGCGCAAATCCTGCGCTCGATCCGGTCTCGATCCGGGCGCGGCGTGCGGAGCGCGCGCGGATGCGTTTCGCGATGGCGGCTTCGTTCGTTCTCTGCATCGGGCTGGGGACTTTCGGCGGGTGGCAGGCACGCGGGTGGAACGCGGCGCCGCCCATCGCGCCAATGAGCGATGCGGTCGAGGCTTACCGGATGATGGTGGTCGATCAGACGGCAAAGGTCGATTACCGGCCGACGGGTGCGGGGGATTTGCAGGGGTGGCTCACCAGGCGCGTGGGGGCGTCGGCGAGGTTGCCGGATTTGAGCACGGCTGGGTTCAGGCCAGTCGGCGGACGGTTGTTTACGACGGACAGCGGAGCCACGGCTGCGATGGTGCTCTATGAGGACGATGCAGGGCGGACGCTGAGCTTCTATCTGCGGCCAGCGGAATCGAAACATCGGTTGCTGCCGGCCGGGCAACGCGTGGATGGCGCGTTGCTGGCGCGGTATGGGTCCGTGCGCGGGCTGAACTTCGCGGTGGTCGGGCCGGCGGATAGTCTTGGGGAGACGGCGGTTGTGCGGGCGCTTGATGCGCAGACGTAAGTGATACGATGCGCGGCCTCGCCGAACGGCCGCCTGGATGTGCCGTTGTACGGGCGGCCGGTCATCGGCGTGCCCCGCTCGTCATTCGAGCACACAGCGTTTGAAGTCGATTCGGGGTCGCTTGTCCACATAGGCAGGCCGACCGATGTTTTGAACGAGCACCGTCGCCCTCACCTTCGCTCATCACAGAGTTTCGAGTGAATTTGGCTGCGGGATATCCACATTTCGAACGTTACTGCGATCGATTGCCCGCCCGTTGATCGCCTCACCGCGTCAAGACGCTCAAAGCCCCGCCATATGGGCTTCGCGGCGCGATGAATTCATCCGCCCACGAAGCACTCACGCATTTGTTGCACAGTATTTTGATTGATTCCGGTGCGGGATTATCAACAAGCTTTTCAACATGACACGTTGCGCGAATAACTGAACGTGCCACGTCTGCACGTATCGTGAAACGCGCAACGCACGCGGACCGCGAGTGTGCCACGGCGTTTTCGATCGGGTTTGCCGAGGTTGTCCACATTCATTGCGGTGCGTTCGCGATCTGCCAGCCCGGCTTGCGCGTCAGCGCTTCGGTGGCTTGGTGCGCCCTGCTACCAGCAAATGCCCGTGCTGCTCGCAGAAACACTCGTCATGCCAGCCGTAATGCGGATCCGCACATACCGAGTGCCACACATGCGCAGCCAACGTGGGTCCGTGCAAATGAAGATCGTCACGTAGTGCTGCGAATACACTCCCTTTCGTCGGCCAGTCCGCGCGAACGATAGCGCTGAGGTGGACACACAACGGCGCGGGCTGCATGAAGGTCATGATCGCTTTCGCCGGTTCACGCCGGCACGTTGTCGTTCGTCACGCCGCTTCGCTTCAATACGTCTAGAAGACACACAGGACATACCCGCTCGCCGGCATCCCACAGCTTCACGAACGTGGCCCGGTCGTCGATCCGGAACGTCGGTTCGACGAGGTCGATTTCAGGCCCGAACACCTTTCGCAGAAACACTTCGTCGAACCAGTGCTTCGGTTCATGCTTCATGCTTCCGTCAATCACCTGTACGACGCGACAATCGCGAACGACATCCATCGACAGGATCGCCGCCTCGATATCAGGCGACGTGCGCGTCGGCAGAATCAGCCCGTGACGCTCGCATCGCGCATGATTGGATGGCCACTTCGCATTTGCCGCGACAACGGACGCGTCAAACGCCCGCTCCTTCGTCGTCGGTCGATACGGCGCCTCGCCAGAGCGCACGAGCAGTTCGTCGAGGCATACCGAACACACGTACGCCCGCAAACGCTCCAGCGCCGCAATCTTCGGAAAGGCTTTCACATGCGCAACGTTGTCGACGAAGACGAATTCGGCCGCGTGTTCGTCGAGCTCGGCACGCAGCATCCACATCTCCCGGCTATATTTCGGCCGATCGAGCGAGACCTTCACGAGTTCGCCAGAATCGAACTGTCCTCGCGACAGGATGCATGCGGCAACACCTGTCGACGTCATCATCGCGCGATCGTATCCGTGACGGCGGCAAACTGTCGGTCCCATCGGTTGCTCCCATTGCGAGTACGGATCGCATCGCCCTGTCGGTTTCTATTCATCGTTGCCGCATCAGGATTCAAAATCGACCGTTGATCCCTTGGCCGAAAAATGCGCGGTAATCGCCGAGATCACGGCTTGCCGTGTGGCGACATCGACCTTCTCGCCGTCTCGTATCGCCCCCAGGTACTGCATCGAATCGACGTAGACGACGAAGGCATGGCTGTCCTTGATGACCGGCAACAGCGCTTCGCCAGGCACCCGGACGATTCGCGCGCCGTCGGACAGCACGATCTCACCGCGCGAGATCATCAGGACCTGATACGTCAGCCGCTTTGCCTCGGATGATTCAGTCGTCACGGAATCGCACCTCGAAACTCAAGGTACCTTGCACAGGATCGTAACGAAACACCGCGGCTCCCCATGAGCACGGTTCGAGTCGTACCTCTGTGGGATGTCCACTCACAGCCGTCAAGCCGGACGACTTCGCGATCGACCGGACGATCTTCGACTCCGTGATGCTCGCAACGAGGAAGCGAACAGGATCGAACAGGATCGCGACGCTCGTCAGCCTCCCTTGAGCCATGTCGACCAGGCATTCGCCTGTGTGACCGCCGAAGGCTATCTGCTGCGAGACGCGATAACGCGTCGTGCCGTTCTTCGATATCTGCACGGGCGAACACAGGCGCAGGACATCCTCACTCAATCGCCCGTCGTTGCCGACCTCGATACGCGTGCGGTCAGCGCAAATCGCGCCGCTTTCCCAGTCAACCCGGATCGCCAATGTCATGTCGGCTGCTTGTCGAATCTGAACCCCGGCGATTCTACAGACCAAGCCGTTCACTGATCGGCCGCAGGCCTCACAGCCTGCCGATCCGGTTGTCCGTCTGTCGCACGCAGTGCATATTTCGCCGGGGTCACAGTCGGCGGACTGTGCTTATCCAAAGGTGTTAACAGAGTTCGTATATATACGTAGTGATAGTTAACAAGCGCGCCGCCTCACAGTGGATAACCTCCGTAACTCCCTGAATTTTCAGCGCGAAGCGGAATGCATAACCACAGGCAATGCACACGAAAAGCGCTGTGAAGCACAGAACAACTTTTCGCCGATCTGCAGCCGCGCCGACATATCCTCAATCGTTCCACTGTGAATTCAGAGGCTTCCCGGACGGTTATCCAGAGGCGAATGTGGATAACCGCACAGCGCACCGACACGTTTTGCTGTGACGCGAAGAGATGAAGTCAACGTCCCTGGCAGCGCCACGCAACATCGATCGCCAGCCCCCGCGCGCACTCGATTCAAAAAATTTTCACGAAGGGGGTTGTGCTCCTCAAAAACCCTCTCTATAATTCGCGGCTTCTTAGGCTCGTAGCTCAGTTGGTTAGAGCACCACCTTGACATGGTGGGGGTCGTTGGTTCGAATCCAATCGAGCCTACCAACGAACAAAATGAAGGGGTCCGGCAGCGTGAATTGCCTACAGGCAATCCGGCTCGCCAAACATACAAACGCCACGCGGCAACATCGCGTGGCGTTTTTCTTTTTGCGGCCGAAACAACGCATGCAGCCCCGATGCGTTGCACGTTCCCCGAACGGCATCGCACTTCATCCGATCATCTCGCGCGCACTTCGACGGCCACCGCACGCCGGGTAGAATCGTCTGCGAATCGTCCACGAGAACAAGCGGCACACGCTGCGCACGTCGCGAATTCAATCCGTCAAAACGACAACGCGCGAACGGCGCGACCGGGAGAGCGCACGACCATGTCCGAGGTTACGACCATCGCATCGTCCGCGAGCAACGACGAAATCGCCGCGTACGTCGGCAAGAAGGCCGACTGGTTCGAGAAGAAATGGGCGATCGCCGTGTCGCGCAAGAACCGGATGGCCTGGAACTGGGCGGCCTGTTTTCTCGGCCCGGTATGGATGGCGTATCGATGCATGTACTGGCAGGCGGCGGCCGTGCTCGGCGCGTCGCTCGGGGTCACGCTGATCCAGTTGCTGTATTTTCCGCAGTCTCTTCAGTCGAGCGCGCTCGATCCGTTCACGATCGCGATCGCGGTGACGATCGGCTGGTTCGGAAACGGCCTCTACAGGGCGCACGTCGAGCGCCGGATCGAAAAGCTGCGCCCGAATGCGACGACCCGCGAATCGTTTCTCGCACTGCTCGAAGCGCAGGGCGGCACGAACTGGCTCGCGGCACTCGGCTTCGCGATCGCGACGCCCGTGCTCGGCATACGCAATGCTCGTGATTCGCAACATCGTGGTCGCGATGGGGTAACGAAGCCGCGGAAAGGAGGGCAGCGATGATGCCGTTTCGGGCATTCGCCGCACCGCAGCCCTCAGTGCAGGTGTTTCAACTTGTCAGGATTGCGTACGACATAGATTGCAACGATCTTCCCGTCGCCGATCTCGAGCGCCGTGGTCTGCAGTTCGCCGTCGGCTTCCAGCGTGACGAACCCGGGCAACCCGTTGATGAACCCGGCCCGCACGAGCTTCGATGTGTGCGCGGCGAACAGCTTGGCCAGGTATTCGTGCACCTTCATCACGCCCTCGTAGCCGAACACCGGCGCGCCGGCGGCCGTCCGCTTGCCGCCCCCGTCCGCATGCAGGCTGACGTCCTCGGCGAGCATCGCGCCGAGCGCGCGCATGTCGCCACTGCGCGACGCTGCGAAGAACGCCTCGGCCAGTTCGATCCCGCGCTGCTTCTCGACATGAAACCGCGGCCGTGCCTCGCGGACATGCGTGCGCGCCCGCGCGGCGAGCTGCCGGCACGCGGCCGGATCACGCTGGATCGTCGTTGCGATCTCGTCGAACTCGAGGCCGAACACGTCGTGCAGCAGGAACGCCGCGCGTTCGAGCGGCGACAGCCGTTCGAGCGCGAGCATCAGCGGCAGCGTGACGTCCTCCTGTTCATCTTCCTCGACGACCGGCTCGGGCAGCCACGGGCCGATATACGTCTCGCGCTGGTGTCGCGCGGACTTCAGCTGGTCGAGACACATGCGCATCACCATGCGGCGCAGGAACGCCTCGGGCACGCGCACCTCGGTGCGATCTACGTCCATCCAGCGGACGAACGCATCCTGCACCATGTCCTCGGCATCCGCGACGGAACCGAGCATCCGGTACGCGACGCGGATCAGCGTGCGGCGCAGCGGGTCGAAGCTCGCCGCTGCGTCGGCCCGGTCTTCGGCACTGCCTGCAGCCGGATCGAGGATCGTCATCAGGCCACCACCTTGGCGGCGGCCTTCGCCTCGGCCGGATCGATCCACAGCCCGAAGCCGACGGCGAGCCGGTTCCAGCCGTTGATCACATTGATCATCACCGTGAGTTTCACCTGTTCCTCCTGGCTGAAGTGGTCGTTCAGCGCGGCATACGCGGCTTCGCGCGCGCCATGGCCTTCCGACAGCCGCGTGAGCGCATCGGTCCAGCCGAGCGCCGCGCGTTCGCGGTCGGTGTAGCAGGGCGCTTCGCGCCACGCGGCCAGCAGGTTGATGCGCTGCTCGGTCTCGCCTTGCTCGCGTGCCTCGACGGTGTGCATGTTAAGGCAGTTCGCGCACGCGTTGATTTGCGATGCTCGGATCTTGACCAGCTCGATCAGCGTCGGCTCGAGGCTCCCGGCAGCGGCGACCGATACGGTCATCCAGTTCTTCATGAGCGCGGGCGCGGCGGCAAACGGATTGAGTTTCGCAGTCATGGTTCCTTCTCCTTTCGTGTGGGTTCCGGTGATATGACGAGCGAGCACCCGCGCGCGTGACATCGACGCAAAAAATTTTCAAAGCCAGGAGAAAAGCCTGGCACCGGGCGAAGGGCAGCGCTGTCGAGCAGCGCGTGGACGACCGCGATCGCTATGCGTGGATCGCGGTCGATATCGGCGGCACGACCGCGTTCTTCGGGTGAAGCCGCCTCGCGCAGCTTTCACGGGCGCTGCGCGAATGTCATCTGCCGTCAGCAGCGCAACGGGCAGACATGCGTGTTGCGACCCTCTGTGCAGCCCCGCCGTACATGAGGCTCCGTCGGTGTGTCACACCGATGCGCCGCGCGGCGGATACTTTCATTTTTCTTTCTGTTTTGTTTCGCCCGAAATCCGATTCGCGACGTTCACATTTCTGGACCATACTGTTCTGCACGGGCAGACGAAGTGACGCCGCACCAGCGGCCCGGCGCGCGCGCCGGTTGCCCGACGACGCAGCACCGAAGGTCGCACGTCAGCCGCGCGCATCCGAGCGCAAGGCTTTCCTTTTTCCGGCAACGCAACGCAGCGAATCGCGACGTGAACGGTAAACCGATGAGCCTCCTTGCATCCCAGCTTCAGCGCCGTTACCAGGACGTGCGCGCCCATAGCGTCGCATTGACCGCGACGCTGTCCGCCGAAGACCAGGCCGTGCAGTCGATGCCGGACGCGAGTCCGGCGAAATGGCATCTCGCGCATACGACCTGGTTCTTCGAAACCGTCGTGCTGATGCGCCGCATGCACGGCTACGCGCCGTTCGACGACGCGTTCCAGTTCCTCTTCAATTCCTATTACGAAGTGCTCGGCCCGCGCCATCCGCGGCCGCAGCGCGGGCTGCTCACGCGTCCGTCGCTGGATGAAGTGCATGCTTACCGGCAGCACGTCGACGAAGCGATGCTGCACGCGCTCGCGAGCGCCGACCCGACGTTGCTCGAAGCGATCGCGTCCGAGATCGAGCTCGGCCTGCATCACGAGCAGCAACACCAGGAACTGCTCGTCACGGACATGCTGCACGCGTTCTCGTGCAATCCGCTGAAACCGGCATTCCGGCCGCGCAACGGCGCCGATACGCAAGCCGCGCTGGCTGCGAGAGACGCCGGCCCGTTGCGCTGGCTGCATCAGCCCGGCGGACTCGTCGAGATCGGGCACGACGGCGACGCGTTCTCGTTCGACAACGAACGGCCGCGCCACACGGCGCTCGTGCGCCCTTGCGAGATCGCGAACCGTCTCGTGACGAATGCGGAATTCGCCGCCTTCATCGCGGACGGCGGCTATGCGCGACCCGAATACTGGCTGTCCGAGGGCTGGGCGACGGTGCAGCGGGAAGGGTGGCAAGGACCCGCGTACTGGATCCCGCACGACGACGGTATCGGTGCCGGCACCGCGCGCGCATGGCGCACGTTCGGCCTGCACGGCGTGGAGTCGTTCGCGCCCGACGCGCCGGTGTGCCACGTGAGCTTCTACGAAGCGGCCGCGTACGCGGAATGGGCGGGTGCACGCCTGCCGACCGAATTCGAATGGGAGGCCGCATTCGGGGCGGACGGCATTCGGCAGATGCTCGGGCACGTATGGCAGTGGACCCGCTCGTCCTATGAGCCGTATCCGGGCTTTCGGCCATTCGCGGGTGTTGCGGCCGAATACAACGGCAAGTTCATGGTCGGCCAGCAGGTCCTGCGCGGCAGCAGCATCGCGACGCCGCCGGGGCACGAACGGCCGACGTACCGCAATTTCTTTCCGCCGGCCGCGCGCTGGCAATTCACGGGAGTGCGACTTGCGCGAGACGTCTGACCTCAGGGCCGCGAGAGGTGGCCTGCAACCCGCCCGCGATTCGCGGCCCAGCGCGTTCGAGCGCGACCTGATCGACGGACTGTCGCGTACGCCGCGCAGCATTTCGCCGAAATACTTCTACGATGCGGCGGGCTCCGAGCTGTTCGATCGCATCTGCGAACTGCCCGAGTACTATCCGACGCGCACCGAGCTCGGCATCCTGCGCGATCGCGCGGCCGAGATCGTGCAGCGCGTCGGCCCGCATGCGGACATCGTCGAATTCGGCGCGGGTTCGCTCGAGAAGATCCGCGTGCTGCTCGACGCGTGCGCGGACAACTACGCGAACGCGCCGGCGCGCTACGTGCCGATCGACATCTCGGCCGACTATCTGCACGGTGCGGCCGCGCGGCTGCGTACCGCGTATCCGTGGCTCGACGTCGCGCCGATCGCGGCCGACTACACGAAGGCCGAGCAACTGGTCGAGCTGACCGCGACGCCGCGGCGGCGCATCGGCTTCTTCCCGGGCTCGACGATCGGCAACTTCTCGCCGGAGGAAGCCGACGCGTTCTTGCGCGATGCGGCGCGCCTGTTGCGCGGCGGCGGACTGCTCGTCGGCGCGGATCTCGTGAAGGACGAGCGCACGCTGCATCACGCGTACAACGACGCGCAAGGCGTGACCGCGCAGTTCAACCTGAACCTGCTCGCCCGCGCGAATGCTGAGCTCGGCGCGGACTTCGATCTCGACGCGTTCTCGCATTGCGCGTTCTACGACGCCGCGCGGCAACGCATCGAGATGCATCTGGTCAGCGACGTCGCGCAGACCGTGCATGTGCGCGGTCACGCATTCCGCTTCGAGGCCGGCGAGCGCATCCACACGGAGAACTCGCACAAGTTCACGATCGACGGCTTCCATGCAATCGCGCGCCGCGCGGGTTTCGAGCCCGATACCGTGTGGACCGACGCGGACAGCCTGTTCAGCGTGCACTGGCTGCGCAGCGTCGACGATATTCGCGCGTAGCGCGCCGCCGGCGAATCGCATGCCGGCAAAAAATTCCGCCTTTACCGCTTCGCCGATTCGATGCGCCGTTGCAACGGCGTGTCGAATCGGTCCTCGCCCTTGTCCGGTAAGGCTCTGCGCCCCTCCGTAAACGTCCGTTACCGGTCTCGCAGACCGGTTTCACCTGTGTCAGCGCCCGATGCCTAGACTCCGAACCGTATTCACATGAAGCACGACACGTGCAGGGAGTCGCGAGATGAACAAGAAATTCCTTCTCGGTGCAGTTCTCGGTGTAGCGGCGCTGGCAGCTTCGGGCGTCGCATCGGCCCACGTCGACCTGTCTGTCGGGATCGGCGTGCCGGGCGTCTACGCGGCACCGGCCCCCGTCTATGTGGCGCCGCCTCCGCCGGTGATGGTCGCGCCGGTCGGCTATCGCTATGATGACTGGCGCGCGCGTCAGTGGCGCGAACACGAGTGGCGTCGCCATGAATGGCGCGAGCACGAGTGGCGCGGACACGGCGACCGCTGGAACTGATCGACTCGCATGAACACGACAACAGGAGAGTGAATCCATGAAGCCCATTCGACACATCAGGCTGTGCACGGCCGCCGCCGTCGTTGCCCTGGCAACGATCGGCAGCGCGCATGCGGCGGGCTGCATGAAAGGCGCGGTAGTAGGCGGCGTCGCCGGCCACTACGCGGGACACCATGCGGTAGTAGGCGCGGTCGGCGGCTGTATCGTCGGCCACCACATGGCGAAGAAGCACGAGCAGGAGCTGGCAGCGCAGCGCAAGGCAGCGGCGGCACACGACATGCAGCCGGCGCAGTAGTGCGTTCATCGACGGAGCGGCGCCAGGGCGCCGCTCCGCCTTTCATCATCCTGATTTCATGACGGCCGGCTGCGCAGTTCGCGCATGCAGCCGAACCCGGGCGAATCGATCTGACGAACGCGCGCCACGCGCAACATTACGATCATTTACAACGCCGCGCATGCGGGAAAAGGGCGTGTCGTGGGGTGTCGCGCCCGAACATCGCTTCGTCGCGGATTTGCAACCAGCCGTAACCGCACGCACGAACGCGCGAGGATACGAATCGCCTTCAGGCGAATGACAGGTGGATTCGCCTCCGTAGAGACAGGCATCGCGCCTGCACCATGAAAAAAGGGCGGCTCATCGGCCGCCCTTCGTTTCAGCGCCGCGCGTTCGCACAGGGCGCAACGGACGCGACAGGCTCGAACAACGCATCGGCCTGCCGGATGCGCATGAATCGCGCGGCGTCCCCGCCGTCCACCAGCGCGCGGAAATGCGCTTCGCCGCACGCGAGCTTCGCACGTTCGTGCTCGCTCGACACATCGCCATCCGCATTCGGCGTATCGACGACGAAGTACAGCCGCTCGCCGCCATCCTGCTCCGCGAGCACGGCCCAGTCCGGGTGATAGCTGCCGAGCGGCGTCGGCACGCGGAACCACGCGGGCAGCTTCGCGTACAGCTTCACGCCGTCGTGCGCTTCCAGCGCGTCGGCGAACGCGCGTTCCGCATCGGTGTCGCACACGACTGCCTCGTGGATCGCCTTCCGTGCATCGGGCCGCAGGTTGCGCAGGTAGCCGGTCAGCGCCTCGCTCTCGAACGACTCGAGCGCATGCACGTGGCGCTCGCCGAGCTTGCGATACGCGATGCCCGCCACCAGCGCGAGCCGCTTGCAGCGGTTGATCGCATCGGCCGCGAGTGCGATGAACTGCTGCGGATTCACGCGGAAATCGTCGAGCCGGCCGCTGTCGGCCAGGATCGTCGCGAGCGAACGGCGCGTGAGTTGCGTGCGGTCCTGCAGCTCGGTGAGCAGATCGGGCAGCGGCAGCTCGCCTTCGTCGATCAGCACGGTGCCCGCGCCGCCCACTTCGATCGCCTCGATGCCGGCCTTGCCGATGTCGATCTCGGCCTTGCGCCATTGCAACCGTGCGCGTGCGATGTCCGGCGCGTTGCGCAGCGCGGCCGTGCAGTCGCGCACGAGCTTCGCGTTGTCGAATTCGACGCTGTACACGGTGCGATGGCGGATACGGTCCCACAGCGCGCGGAAGTCGTCGCCGAACACGACGGCCTTGCCGGACGCGTCGCGCCGCAATGCGATCGCGCGGCGCTCGTCCGCATTGCGCACGGCGAAGCGGCCCGACAGCTTGCGCAGCGTCGCGACGATCGGCGCGCGCAGCGTCTCGAACGCGTCGGGCAGCACGAGCGCGCTCTGGCGCAGCGCATCCTTGAGCCGGTCGAGCACCTTGCCTTGCGCGTCGACGTAGCCCTGCTCGTGCAGATGCGTCCACAGCACGCGCGACAGCTCGATGCCGAGCGCATGCGCGGGGCCATCGCCTTCCTGCACCGGCAGCGCCGCGAACTGGTGCTCCTCGACGATCCCGAAACGGATGCCGGTGTCGGCCTCGATTTCCTTCTGCAGGTTCTCGGCGAACGACTCGTAGCGCTCGGTCGCGATCACGGTGAGCGTGTTCACGCCCGGGTCGCGCACGCGCTCGCCATCCTGGTCGACGGCGAGGCGCAGCCCGCGGCCGAGCGTCTGGCGGCGCTCGCGTTCGGTCTGGATGTCGCGCAGCGTGCAGATCTGGAACACGTTCGGGTTGTCCCAGCCTTCCTTCAGCGCCGAGTGCGAGAAGATGAACTTCAGCGGCGTGTCGAACGACAGCAGCGCTTCCTTCTCGCGCATGATGAGGCCGTATGCGCGCTCTGCGTTCTCGCGGGCCGCGGCGCTGCTCTCGCTCGTGTCGGTCCAGCCGCCCTTGCGGTCGATCGAGAAGTAACCGTTGTGTGCGCGCTCGACTTCGAGCGCGACGTCGACGCCGTCGAACAGCGCACGGTAGGCCGGCACGCGCGCCGCGCGGGCATATTCCTCTTCGAAGATCAGCGCGTAGTCGCCCTTCACGGGCACGCCGTTCTCGTCGTAGCGGCGATAGCGTTCGACCGAATCGACGAAGAACAGCGACAGCACCTTCACGCCGCGCTCCGCCAGGCGCAATTCCTTGTCGAGATGCTCGCGGATCGTGCGGCGGATCATCTCGCGCTGCACGGCGAGCGTGTCGATATCGCCGAACGCTTCGCCGAGCGACAGGAATGCCTCGCCTTCGGGATGGCGCAGCTCGACGTATTCGGCGCCCTTCACCGCGTGGACTTCGCCGATCCGCATCCCGGCGTACAACGCGCGTTTGGTCAGGCGCTCGAGATCGTCGCCGTCGGTGGCCGACACGATCTGGCGCTTCACGCCGGCCGCCGTCGCGACGTCGAGCTCGATGCGCGCGCTGATCGCGCCGCGCCGGTTCGACACGCCGGCGAGCCGCACATACGGCTTGTTGTGCGCATCCTCGACGATCGCCGACGCGATCTCGATCTGCTTGACGAGCTTGCGCTCGTACGCGTCGACCGCATCGAGCCGGTACACCATGTGGTGCCGGTCGACGTGCGTGGCCGAATAGCGCAGCGTGCAGAGCGGCGCCATCGCGGCGAGCGCTTCGCGCCCGCGCCCCTCGAGACCGCCGTCGACGCTTTGCGGCTCGTCGACGATCACGATCGGCCGCGTCGCGCGGATGAGGTCGATCGGCTTCTCGCCGCCGGTTTTCTCGCTGTCCTTGTAGAGATTGTTGATCTCCTTCTTGTTGATCGCGGCAACCGTCATCACCATGATCTGGATCGCCGCGCTCGCCGCGAAATGGCGTACCTGGCCGAGCTTCGCGGAGTCGTACAGGAAGTAGTCGTACGGCACGCCCGCGTACAGCGCGCGGAAATGGTCCTCGGTGATCGACAGCGTCTTGTGCACGCCTTCCTTGATCGCGATCGACGGCACGACGATCACGAACTTCGTGAAGCCGTAGCGGCGGTTCAGCTCGAAGATCGTGCGCAGGTACACGTAGGTCTTGCCGGTGCCGGTCTCCATCTCGACGGTGAAATCGCGCGAGCCGGGCAGGCCGGACGGCGGCAGGCCGCCGCGCAGCTGCACGTCGGCCAGATTGCGCGCGAGCGCGTCGTCGGTCAGCGACAGCCGGTTGCCGACGCCTTGCTCCGACACCGCGAAGCCGAGCGAGCCTTGCGCGGCGGCCGTCGTGCCGGGCGCGGCGTTCGCGAGCACGCTGAAGTCGCCGCGATACGATTCCTGACCGCGAAACAGGTCGCAGACGGCGTCGATCGCCTCGCGCTGATAGTCGAGATCCGCTTCGAAATGCAGCCGCATCACAGGCTCCGCACGCGCTTCACGCCGTGCTGTTCGAGCAGCGCGGCGAGATTGAGCTTCGCGACGTCGTCGACGAAGCCGCTGTCGCGGAACAGGCAGGTGACGTCGCGCGTCGCGCCGGTCGCGTCGAGCAAGTCGACGATACCGTCGGCGAGCGGGCCCGCGTCGTCGCGCGCGATGCGCGCATCGAAGCACGCGACGATCGAGCGGCCGATCAGGTGCACGGTCTTGCCGGCGACCCGGTGATGCTCGACCGGCGTGCACAGGTCGAGCCCGAGCTTCAGCGTCAGTTCGGCGAGCAGGTCGTCCTCGGTGCGGCCGGTCTTCACGTGCTCGACGGACGCGAAGAGCGCATGGTCGAAGTCGTCGCGGCGCGGATCCCACTCGATCACGTTGGTCGTGTCGAGCCTGTACACGCGGAAGCCGAGGTCGCCATAGCTTTCCGGATAGTCGCGCGCAACCTGCTGCGCGGCGCGGCGCAGGCGCTCTTTCGTGACTTCGGCGAGCGTCAGCGGCTTTTTCAGCTTCGCGCAGAAATCGGCGGCGGCCAGCTGCGTCTTGTCGCGGCGATCGAGCGCCTCGGGCAGCTGCACGAGGATGTAGCGGCGCGCGCCGCCGTCGGTCGCGTTCACCTGCATCACCGCATGGCCGGTCGAACCGGAGCCGGCGAAGCAGTCGAGCACGATGTCGTCGCCGCGTGTGCACCAGCCGATCACGGCCGCGGCGAAATCGACGGGCTTCGGCAGGTCGAACGGGATGCCGAGCGTCTTGAGCAGCGCGTCGTCGGAGCCGGCGAACGGCAGCACCGACGGCACGTTCTCGTACATGTTCTCGTCGAGGTAGTAGATCCGCTGCGGCTGCGTGGTTTCATCCGGGCCGAATTCGATCTGGCCGCGCTCGATCAACGCCTGCATCGTCGCGGGCGGATTGCGCCAGCCGCGCGCCGGCATCGCGCATGGCTTGCCGGTGACCGGGTGGATCAGCGGCGTGAAATACTCTTCCGGCGCCTTCTTCTTGTTCGGCCACGCCATCGATACGAGGCGGTATACGCGGCCTTCTTCCGACAGCCGGTCGTACATCACCTCGCCGCCTGACAGGTTGGTCTGCGCCTTCATCCACGCGCGGTACGCCTTCTGCGCGTCCTTCGCGTTGCCGCTGCGGTACATCGCGTCGTGCGCGGCGTCGAGCATGCGCTGCGCGTTGCGCTTCGGGCGCTTGAGCGGCGCCTGTTCGAGCAGCGTCTCGGCGTTGCGCGCGAACAGCACCAGCGATTCGTGCTGGTACGCGACGCCGCGCGCGTCGCCCTTCGGGTTGCGCTTGTCCCACACGGCGACGCCGAGCTCGTTCTCCTCGCCGAAGATCTCGCGCAGCATCAGCACGAGCGCATGCACTTCGTGCTCGTCGATGTGCACGGCGATCAGCCCTTCGTCGGACAGCAGCGCGTGCGCGAGCTTCAGGCGCGGATACATCATGTTCAGCCAGTCGGTGTGGAACCGGCCGTTCGCCTCGGTATTGGTGCTGCGCTTCACGCCGGCGTCGGTCTGGCCCGTCATCGCCAGGTAGTGGCGGATGCTGTCGCTGAAGTCGTCCGGATAGACGAAATCGCTGCCGGTGTTGTACGGCGGGTCGATGTAGACGAGCTTCACCTTGCCCGCGTAGCTCTTGTGCAGCAGCTTCATCACGTCGAGGTTGTCGCCCTCGATCACGAGATGGCGCGTGTCGTCCCAGGCGACGCTGTCGTCGGGGCACGGGCGCAGCGTGCCTGTCGACGGCGTGAGCGCGGCCTGGCGGGCGCTGCGCTTGCCGTGCCAGTGGAAGCCGTAGCGCTCGTCGGCGTCGCCGACGGTGCGCTCGCCGACCAGCGCCTTCAGCACGTCGACGTCGACCGACGCGCCGTTCGGGCCTTCGGTCACGAGTTCGGGGAACAGCGCCTTCAGGCGCGCGACGTTGTCGGCGGTGAAATCCGTCGACATCGCCTGCGGGCTCGCCGCATCGAGTTTCTGCATCGTTTTTTCCATCGGAACCCGGCCGCGTGCGCCAGGACGTCGGGCGCACTCACGGCTCCGGCGGCAATGGCCACCCGGGCAAACCCGAAACGCTAGCGAGTCGGTCGGCGCAGGTCAAGCACCGATGCAAGGCGAGCGTGCGCACATCGGCCGCGATCGCCCGCCAGACGGGCCGCAAGCGGCTTCGGGCCGGTTGTCGCAGGGCCGGCCGGCAGGCGTTTCCCGGGGCACCGGCGCCCGCCGAAAACGACGAAAAAAAGGGCACGGTCAGCGCAATGCGGCGGCGTGCCCGCATGGAGAAGTCCCGAACGAAGAAAACGGCGGGGCGCGGCGCGCCCCGGCCGCCGAATCAGAAACGCGTACGGACGCCCGTCGTCAGCTCGAGCTGGTTTTTCGCACCGAACGTCGACGACACCGTGTAACCACCGTGCAGCTTCATGTAGTCGCCGGCGAGGTAAAGCTCGGTGCGTTTGCTCAGGTGGTAGAACACCGACCCGTAGAGCGTTTCCTTGAAGCCGTTGCCGACACCGCTGGTCAGGCTGAACGCGCCGAGGTTCGCGTTCGGGATGAAGCCGTCCGAGGTGTACGCGGCGTTCTTGACCCGCATCTGCTGATAGCCGAGCTCGTAGTCGAGCACGCCCTTCGGCTGGATCTTCATCGACACCGTCCATGCGTCGTCGTGACGCTGGCCGAGCGAGCCCTGGTCGCCGTTGTAGCGGAAGTAGCCGGCGTTCAGGCGCACGATGCCGAACGTATAGTTGCCGCCGACCGAGAACGTCTGGTTGGTGTAGCCGCCGTTGTTCACGTGGTTGTAGAAGCCGGACACGTTGAACGGCCCGCCGTTGTAGCCGAGCGCGAGCTGGTATGCGGAGCCGGTCGCGAACGCTGTCGAGTTGCTGAACTGGTAGCCGGCGCTCGCGAAGATGCCGTTGCTGAACAGCTTCTTCCACGCGAGGCCGTTGTTGTAGCGCGTGCCGGTCGGGCTGGCCGCGTAGAAGATCATCTGCTTGAAGTTGTTCGAGTTGGTCCAGCCTCCTTCTTCGGTCGACAGCTTCGCGGAGCCGTATGCGTCGCCGTAGATCGCCGACGCGTCGCGCGCGATCGTGTTCTGGAACCCGGCCGTCAGCTTGCCGAAGCGCTCGTCCTCGATGCCGACCCATGCGTCGCGATCGAAGATCTGGCCGTTGTCTTCCATCTGGCCGTTCGCGACCACGTATTCGCTTTCGAGGCGGAAGATGACCTTCGTGCCGCCGCCGATGTCCTCGGCGCCTTTCAGGCCCCAGCGGCTGCCGCTGAACCACGGCTCGCCTTCGTTGCCCATCCCGATCACGTGATTGCCGTTCGCATCGGCGTGGGTCCGGTAGGTCGGAAAGCTGAGGTCCATCAGGCCGTAGAGCTGCACGCTCGACTGCGCCTGCGCCTGGGTGCCGGCACAGAGGCCCGCCGCCGCGATGGAAAGGGCAAGGGTTTTTCGTTTCAAGATCGTCTCCTCCTGGCTGCCGCATTGAAATGTTCATTGGCACTACGTAATGTATGCCGGCTGTTGCCGGCCACAGCGAGAGGGCCGACGCGTAGCATGGTAGGGGGTGCAATCCTTCATGCCGCTTTCCCGGCCGCAAGAATCGGATTGGTGAAAACACCGAACGCGCGACGATCACGAACCGGGCGGACGAACGGCCGCTAACCCGGCGGACGGCCGTCGGGGTTTCAGAGAAAGTTCGTCATGCGAAGGGATTGACGAAGGCGGGGAGTGCGACCGCGTCAGTCCTGCACGCTCTTCGCGCGCAGGATATAGCCCAGCCCGCGCAGCGTGATGATCTCGGCCGTGCTGCCGGCCAGATGCTTGCGCAACCGGTGGATATAGATGTCGATCGCGTCGGCGCTCGGCTCGTCGTCGAGCGCGAATACGCTGTCCATCAGCCGCGCCTTCGACACGGTCCTGTTCTGCTGCAGCATCAGCGTCTCGAGGATCGCATGCTCGCGGCGGCGCAGCGCGAGTACCGCGTCGCCGCAGCGGAATTCGCGCGTGCCGAACGCGTAGACGAGATCGCCGCATACAAGCCGGGTCGTGCCGACGCCGGCCTGCCGGCGGATCAGCGCGCGGATCCGCGCAACCAGTTCGCGCGATTCGAACGGCTTGACCACGTAGTCGTCGGCGCCCGCGCCGAAGCAGTCGACCTTGTCGTCGACCGAGCCGTGCGCGGTCAGCATCAGCACCGGCACGTTGTCGTTGCGGCGCCGCAGCCGCGCGAGCACTTCCTTGCCGCTGATGCCGGGCAGTCGCATATCGAGCAGCACCGCGTCGTAGCGTTCGGTCTTCAGCACCGTGTCCGCGCGCTCGCCGTCGCCGACGCAGTCGACTGCGAAATCCTCGCCGCGCAGCAGGTTCACGATCCAGTGCGCGAGTTCGGCGTTGTCTTCGACCAATAGAAGTTTCATGACGGCATCACGTTCTCAATCATAAGCGGGCAGCCGTACGGTCACGACGACGCCGCGATTGCCCGGCCCCGGCGCGAGCGACGCGCTGCCGCCGTGCGCCTGCGCAATCTCGCGCACGATCGCAAGGCCCAGGCCTGAGCCTTCGGTGTCGGCCGACACGCGGTAGAACCGCTTGAACACGTGCGGCCGGGCTTCGGCCGGAATGCCCGGGCCGTTGTCGATCACGTCTAGCACGATCGCATCGCCGTGGCGTTGCGCGGCGACCGTCACGCAGCCGCCCGACGGCGTGTAACGCACCGCATTGTCTACGAGGTTCATCACCAGCGCGGTCAGCAGGCTGTCGCTGCCCGCGACGTCGAGCCGTTCGCCGAGATCGGCGCCGAGATCGATGTCGCGCCGCTGCGCGAGCACGATCGTCTCCTCCAGCACGCTCGACACCACGGCCGCGAGATCGACGCGATGCGTGAGCAGCGTCGACGGCGTCGCTTCCGCATGCGCGAGGAGCAGCAGCTTGTCGGTCACGTCGGCCATCTTGCGGCTGCTGCGCTGCATGCTGTCGAGCACCGACGCGAGCGCCGGATCGTCGCGCCCGCGCTGCTGCGCGTACTGGATCTGCGTGTCGAGCACCGCGATCGGCGTGCGCAGCTGGTGCGCGGCGTCCGCGATGAAGCGGCGTTGCGTGGCCGTGTGCGTATTCAGCCGCGCGATGCACTGGTTGATCGCATCGACGATCGGCCGCAACTCGTGCTGCAGCCGCTCGGGGCGGATCGGCTCGAGCTCCATCGGTCCGCGATCGGCGACGTCGTCCTTCAGCTTCATCAGCGGCCGCAGTTCGAGCGTGAGGCCCAGATAGACCAGCACCACCGCGAGCACCAGCATCAGCGACAGGCGCATGAGCTGCGGGCGCCAGATCGTCGCCACCATCGCATCGTGCGAACGCGTCGTCTTCGCGACCACCACCGTCACCGTCTCGATCTGCCCTTCGTCGTACAGCTGGCGATCGTACGCTGCGGCGTGCAGCGGCACACCGTCGAGCGACGTGTCGTACAGCGTCGGCTCGACGCCGTGCTGCCCGGACACCTCGAGCGCCGGGTTACCCGCGAGCAGGCGTCCGTGGCTGTCGATCACCTTGTAGAACACCGAATCGCGCGACGGCGATTCGAAGATCTCGAGCGCGGCCGGCGGCACGTCGGCGACGGGCAGCCCGTTGCGCCATTCGACGTCCTCGCCGATGGTGCGCGCGGATGCGACGAGCGCGCTGTCCTGCACGAGCCCGGCCGTGCGCCGCGCGGTGTCGTACGACATCGCGCCCGCGATCAGCACGAAAGCCGCGAGCGGCAGCAGCAGCCACCACAGAAGCCGCCCGCGCAGGCTGTGCGCCATGCCTTCTCCTCAATGCCGAACCGCGCCGGGGGCGGCCGGCGCGGTTCGGGCGTGTCATGTGATGCGGGCGGTGCTCAGAACGCGGCGGGACGCCACTTCAGCAAGCGCTTCTCGACCCAGGTCAGCAGGTAGTCGGCGGCCAGCGCGACCACGGCCAGCACGATCATCGCCGCGAACACGCCGCTCGCGTTGAACGCGCCCTGGGCGGTGGAGATTAGCAGGCCGATGCCCTGCTTGGAACCCAGAAATTCGCCGACCACCGCACCGACCAGCGCGAAGCCGAAGCTCACATGCAGACTCGCGAGAATCCAGCTCAGCGCGGACGGGATCACGACGGCCGTGGTGATCTGCCGGCGCGACGCGCCGAGGATCTGCGCGTTCGCGATCAGGTAGCGGTCGGCTTCGCGCACGCCCTGGAACGCGTTGCCGAACACGACGAAGAACACCATCACGACGGCCAGCGCGATCTTCGACGCCATCCCGAGGCCGAGCGCGATCACGAAGATCGAGCCGAGCACGACGCGCGGAATCGAGTTCGCGATCTGGATGTACAGGCCGAACACGTCGGCCATCAGCTTGTTGCGGCCGAGCACGATCCCGCAGATCACGCCGGCGACCGAGCCGATCAGGAAGCCGATCGCGGTTTCCTCGAGCGTGACCCACACCTGCGTGAGCAGCGGGCCCTGCGACGTGCCGTTCACGAACCAGTCCTGGATCTGCTCGAAAATCAGCGACGGCATCGAGAAGAAGAACGGATCGATCCACTTCAGCCGTGCGGCGAGTTCCCACCCGCCCAGCACGACGACGAGCACGGCGATCCGCAGCCCGACGATCAGGTTGCGCCGGCGGCGCAGCCGGCGTTGCGCGGCGCGCTCGTCGTCCTCGAGCGTGGTCGCCGGAAGGGCGGTGGTGGGAAGCGTCATGTCGGTCATGCTCCTGTCCTTGCTGTTTGTTGCCATGGCCTGCCGTGCGGCTCGTGCGGTCAGCCGATCTGCACTTCTTCGCGCAGGTCGTGCCAGATGTCCTTGGAAATTTCGATGAAGCGCGGGTCGTAGCGCACTTCCGACATGACGCGCGGGCGCGGCAGGTCGATCTCGTACACGCGCTTGAGCGTCGCGGGGCGCGCGGTCAGGACGAACACGCGGTCGGCGAGCGCGATCGCCTCCTCGAGATCGTGCGTGACGAACACGACCGAACCCTTGTTGGCGGACCACAGCTGCAGCAGTTCGTCCTGCATCAGCGTGCGCGTCTGCATGTCGAGCGCGGAGAACGGCTCGTCCATCAGCAGGATTTCCGGCTGGTTGATGAAGGTCTGCGCGAGCGCGACGCGCTTGCGCATCCCGCCGGAGAGCTGGTGCGGGTAGTGCTTGGTGAACTTGTCGAGGCCGACCTTGCGGATCCATTCCTCGGCCTGCGCATACGCGACGTCCTTCGAGCGGCCGCGAAACAGGGGGCCGGCCGCGACGTTGTCGATCACGTTGCGCCACGGGAACACGGCGTCGGCCTGGAACACGAAGCCGATGCGCGGGTCGATCCCGTCGACCGGGCGGCCCATCACGCGCACTTCGCCGGACACCGGCTTGAGCAGCCCGGTGATCAGGTTCAGCGTGGTCGACTTGCCGCAGCCGGTCGGCCCGACGATCGCGATGAACTCGCCGCGCGCGACGCTCATGCTGAAGTCGCGCAGCGCGACGGTGGCCTTGCCTTCCGGCGAAATGAAGCGGCACGACACGTTGCGAAACTCGATCGCCGGTGTGCTCGGGGAGACTGCCTGGTTCATCGCATTCGTCCTGCGGGTGAAGAGGGCGCCGCATCGTGGCGACGCCGGGCCGGTCAGCCGGGCCGGAACGGGGCACGCACGGCGGCGGGATCGCCGCCGCCGGCGCCGGTACCGATGTGGGTTACTTCGCGTTCACGAAGTCGTTCGTATAGGTGCGCGCCAGGTCGATGTGCTTGCCTTTCACGGACGGGTTGAACGCCGACAGCACCTTGAGCACGGTCGCCGGGCCGTCGGCCGGCATCTTCGCGTCGGCTGTATACATCGGCAGCGACGCCTTCAGCGCGGCCACGTACAGCGCCTTGTCCTTCTGGTAGTCGGCCGGCATCCTGGCGGCGATTTCCTCGGCGCTGTGCGTGTGGATGAACTGCATGGTCTTTGCGAAGGCATGCGCGAGCTTGGTCGCCTGCGCCTTGTGCGAATCGGCCCAGGCCGACTGCACGTACAGGCTCGCGGCCGGATAGGTGCCGCCGAGCGCGGCGCGCGTGCCGTCGACGGTGCGCATGTCGACCAGCACCTTGGCGTCGCCCATCTTCTCGAGCGCGGACACCGTCGGCTCGGTCGTCATCCCGGCGTCGATGCGACCCTGTTTGATCGCGGCGATGAAGCTCGCGTCGGCGCCGACCGGCAGCATCGTGTACTGCGTCGACGGCACGCCGTGCTGCAGCGCGAGGTACTGCGTGAGGAAGCTCGTCGACGAGCCGAGGCCCGTCACGCCGAGCGTCTTGCCCTTCGCATCGCCCATCGACCTGAAGGTCGGCGCCGCCTTGGTCGACACCATCTCGACTTCGCCCGGCACCTGGCCGAACACGGCGATCGCCTTCACGTCCTTGCCCTTGCTCTGCAGGTCGATCGTGTGGTCGTAGAAGCCGACGACGGCCTGCACGGCGCCCGCCAGCAGCTCGTTCTCGGCGTCGACGCCGGCCGGCTGCGACAGCAGTTCGACGTCGAGCCCTTCGTCCTTGAAGTAGCCGAGCTCCTGCGTGAGCCGCGCGGGCAGGTAGATCAGCTTCGCGATCCCGCCGACCATGATCGTGATCTTGCCGCCGTCGTCGGCGAAAGCGGGGTGAGCGGCGAGCGCGCAGCTCAGGCTGGCTGCCACGGCGAGGGTGCGCAGGATGGGTCGCATCGGGTCGTCTCCTTCGTTGTAATCGTATGGCGCGATGCTTGCTGCATCGTCCTGACGAGTATAGGGACACGAAACCTTCTGCAACCTTTCGCGGGGGGGCGGATCAGTTAGGGGTTTTCCACGAATCCGACGCGAATGCCCGAAGAGCGCCCCCCAGCCGGATTGCGCCGCAGGTTTGAATGGCAACAGGCCTATCTATGCTGATTTCTCAGCATTACGCTTTGGCAAGCACGAAGAGAATTATTCATTGAGCTGAGCCCGGGCCGACTACGGAAGTACAGCTCCACGGCAAAAGCCGTGGCCGACGAGGACTCATCGCGTTGGCAACTTGCCGCCTTTGGTTCCTCGTGATCTGTTCGATTCGCCTTCTGCCTTGATATTTCACTTCGATGATCCAATGAGTCTAATCTTACTGTGTCAATAAATTCATGCCATTATAGGAACTTCTTCATCCTTGGCGTAAGGAATGATGGATTGGGAGACG
>NZ_QTPY01000043.1:0-25474 GCF_003857765.1 Burkholderia sp. Bp9016 | reverse complement strand
ACGTCGAGCGAATCGCGGCCGCGCGCCATCACGTCCGCGAAGCGGAACATCCCGGCCGGCGCGACCTCGCCCATCGATACGACCGTGCGCAGGCTCGGCAGCCGCGCCGCATGCAGGTCGCCCGGCGCGCAATGCGCGAGTTCCGGCGCCAGCGCCCGCAGCATCTCCAGGTACTTCGACGACTTGAACTGCTCGGCCGCGATCAGTGCACGGCAGCCGACCTTGTTCAGCGCGTATTCGAGCTCCGCGAGCCGATAGGCCGGATTGATGTTGACGAGGATCGCGCCGATTCGGGCGGTCGCGAACTGCGTGAGCAGCCATTCGACACGGTTCGGCGACCAGATGCCGACGCGGTCGCCCTTTTCGATGCCGAGCGCGGCGAGGCCGGCCGCGAGTACGTCGATCTCGTACGCGAACGTGCACCAGTCCCAGCGGATGCCCTGCTCGCGGAACACGACGGCCGGCCGCGCCGGAAAGCGCGCGGCGGTGTCGCGCAGCAGCGCGGCGACGGGCGCGTCCGACAGCGGCACGTCGGTGCGGCCCCGCACGATCGACAGGCCGTCGCGCGGCACGCCGGTTGCGATGGCGGTGGTCATGTGTGTCTCCTGATCGGCGGCGCCGGCCCGCGGGCCGGCGCGCGCGTCATCGTGTAAAGATCTGCGCGGTCGTGATCGCCATGTCGCCGCCCGGCACGCGAATGTCCTTCAGCTTCTTCAGCGTGTCGGCGTCGTACACCGCGACGGTGTTGAAAGTGCCCGCGAGGTAGAGCTTGCTGCCCTCTCGGTTGAACGACAGGCAGTAGTACGAATGATCTAGCGGCGCGGCTGCCACCAGCTTCTCGCTCTTCACGTCGTACTTCGCGAGCCGGTTTAGCACGCCGTACATCGCGTTCGGATCCTTCGGCGACAGCCCGCCCGTGAAGTACACCTCGGTGACCGGCGCGAAATCCCTGACCGTCGCGTTGCCCGTCTTCAGGTCGATGTCGATGTAGCCGTACATCGTCTGCGCGGATGCCGGATCCTTCTTCTCGTCCTTGAAGCGGTCGGCCGTGTAGAGCAGGTTGAACGTGTGCTGAGGACGCTGCTGCGGCCATACATACAGCACGTCCGGCTGGCCGTGCAGCGGCCGCTTCCAGTTGCGCAGCGGCACCGCGACGTCGTACTTGCCGGTCTGCACGTTCATCCGGTAGATGTCCGCGCCGACGATGAACAGCGACCCGTCGTCGGCCGCCTGCAGCATCGTCGTCTGGCGCGGCGCCGGGAAGGTGCGCACCGGCTTCGCGTCGAGCCCGCCGTCGGTGCGGTACACCTGCAGGCGCGGCGACTCCACTTCGTAGCTGTCGCGGTTCAGTTTCGTCGGATTGACGACGCTGTAGATCTCCTTGCCGTCCGGGCTCAGCCCGATCGAGAACATCGCGCGCGCACGCTCGTTGCCGGCTTCCGCGAGATCCGCGTGGAACACTGTCTTGCACGAATCGAGATCGATGCCGTACAGGTCGCCGTAGTGATTGTTCAGCACGTAGGCGCGCGTATGGTCCGGGCTGATCTGGATCGTGCCGGGGCCGAACGCGTCGGGCAGCGTGCAGGTCTTCGCGATGCTGTCGGTGCCCGTGTCGATCACCGTCAGGTTGTTGGGATAGTTCGTGACGGCGAGGTACTCGTGTCCGGCCTGCAGCGGCGCGTCGGCCGCGGCCGACAGCGACGCGGCCGATGCGAGCGCGGCGGCGAGGAGCGCGCGGCTCAGGGGTGTCGTGAATCGCATGGAGAATCCTTGATCGGTGCCGGGTGGATCACTTGTCTTTGGGGAACACGCTGCCGAGCTGACGCCAGTCCGCGCCGGAATCGGCCGCATGCTTGTTCCAGTCTGGATAGGTGCTCATCATGTCGGGCACCTGCGCCGGCCACCAGCACGGATCGGAGCAGCCGTACAGGTCGGCTTCCATCGGCTGGCACAGCGACGCAACCCCGCCGAACACGTCCGTTTCCCAGCCGGGATCGGTCGTCGACGTGCAGCCCGCGACGGATGTCATCGCAACGACTTCCTCGAGGCGATCCTGCTGCACGGCCTCCTCGAGCTTTCTCGCCTTGTTGTTGAGCGGCTTCAGATGTTTCATGTCAGTTCGCCTTGCGCGGAGTGATGTGGTTGTCGATGAACGCCGGGTTGCCGGCGATGATCCGGCTGTAGACCTCGATACCGAAATCGATCCAGTCGCGCATCAGCTCGCAGTAGTGATAGGTCGGATGCGCGGGGTCGCCGTAGCGCGCGTAGCTCTCGTGATAGCAACCGCCCGAGCACAGGTTGCGGATGCGGCAGGTCTCGCAGCCGGTGCCGCTGCGATCGAGGCGTTGCGACAGGAAGTCGTTGAGCTGCGCCTGCGCGACGCCTTCGCGCACGTTGCCGAAAGTCGGCAACGTCGAGCCCGTGAAGCGGTGGCACAGGTTCAGGTCGCCCTTGTGATCGACCGCGAGCATCTTGAGCCCCGCGCCGCACGGCAACGACTTCTTGTGCCCTTCGTGCAGGTCGGTGATCAGCTGATGCAGGTTCGAGAAACCGATGTTCCGGTTCTCGAGCGCGGCGGCCAGGTAGCGGCGGCCGAGCGCCTTCATGTTCTCGAACACCTGCGCGAGTTCGGCCGGCTGCAGGTTGAACGTGTCGAGCTGCCCCGACGTGACCGGCGCGAAGCCGACTTCCGCGAAACCGAGTTCGTTGAACAGGTGATCCCAGATGCCTTCGATGTCGGTCACGCCGCTCGTGAGCGTCACGCGCGCGCCGACCGGACGGCTGCGATAGCGCTTGAGCAACATGTCGACCTTGCGGCGCACGACGTCGTAGGTGCCCGCGCCGCCGACCGTGCGGCGGTTCAGGTCGTGAATCGAGCGCGGCCCGTCGATGCTGATCGACAGCCCGAAGCGATGCGCGTCGAGCCAGTCGATGATGTCCTCGGTCAGCAGCGTCGCGTTGGTCGTCATCACGAACTCGACCTGCTTGCCGAGCGCGCCGAAGCGCAGCTCGCAATACTCGACCATGCACTCGATCAGCTTGCGGTTGCTGAGCGGTTCGCCGCCGAAGAACACGACCGTGTAGCGCGGCAGGTCGGGCGACTCCTTCAGCAGCATCTCGACCGACGCCTTGGCGGTGTCGATGTCCATCCGCCGCCCGGCGGACGGCGTGTCGAGGTCTTCCTTGTAGCAGTACGTACAACTCAGGTTGCAGCCGGTGTTCACGTTCAGCACGACCGTATCGATCGCGGTGCGCTCGACGCGCTTCACCGCGATCTCGGGTGTGAGCGGCGAGCCGTCGCTGACGACCTCGAGGGCCATCAGCTCGCCGAGCGTCTCGGCGAGTTCGCCGTGCGGCGAGCGGCCGGCCAGCCGCGCGAACAATTCGTCGGCCGTGCAGCTGCTCGCGCGCAGCGCGTCGATGATGTCGGCCGTCACGCGATCGGCCGCGAACAGCGAACTGCTCGGCACATGGAACATCAGGCGCTCGTCGTCGACGCGCACTTCGTGCACGTTACGTTCGACCACGTTCAGCAGGGCGCTCATCGGATTCTCCTTGCATTCGTCGGATTCGGACCGGGCCGCGTCGCAGCCCGGCGCAAAGGCATGCGGACCGGTCAGGGCAGCGGCGGATTGTTCCAGCGCTGCACCGCGACGATCATGTGCCCGGTGCCCGTCACCGTGCGCGAGCCGTCCGTCACCGTCGCGACGACGTTCAGGTTGCCCGTGTTGTTGGTGCCCATCCGGCGCGCGGGGTTCGGGCCCGCGTTGCCCGGCGTGAAGATGCCCGTCGACGCCTGCATCGTGCCGGCGAACTGCGTGTCGCGATCGCTCTTCGACTGATCGTCGAACGGTGCCACCGACCATTGCGCGGGCACGACGCCGATGCGGAACGGCTTGCCCGCGCCGTCGACGCCCCATGCCACCGCGTCGAAACGCCCTTCGACCTTCGGCGTCGATCCGCCGTTACCGCCGATGCGCGCAACCGCGAAGTCGGGCTCGACCTTCACGCTGCGGATCTCGCGATAGACCGCGAAGCCTTCCGCGTGCGCCGCACCGACGCGCACGCTGCGCGGGCCGGCCGTGCTGCCGTCGGCGGCCTTCACGCGCACTCGCACAAACTCCGGCGTGCGCTCGAGCACCGATGCGACGGTCACGCCGGCGCCGAACGCGGGCGTGCCCTGCAGGTTCGCGCCGACGATCGTCACGTCGGTCTCGCCGCCCGCCTTCACATACGCCGGCTGCACGGCGACGATCTGGGCGTTGCCGAGCTTCGCCGCATTGAAGTCGAGGCCGCGCTCGTCGTGCGCATCGTCGAACATCCGGCCGCGCAGCGTGCCGTCGCTCGCCATCAGCACCTGACGCATCGTCGTGTCGCCAACCTTCACGCTCGCGCGCCACTCGTAGCCCGTATAGAGCACTGCGGTGCCGGTGCCCGCGAGCGGGCTGCCGTCCGCGAAGCGGCCCTTCAGCTCGACGTCGAAGCGATCGCCCGCGCCGCCCTTCACGGTCATCGTGCCGTACGCGTCGCCCTTGCCCGGCATGTGGCCGCCGAAACTCCAAGTGCCGGCGAGCGCGGTCGCGGGCGGATGATGCTGCTTCCAGTCGTTCCACGCCTTGCTGTCGTACGGGTAGTCCTTCGCGAGCATCGGCGCCATTTCGGTCAGCGCGATCCTGAACCAGTCGCGGTCGCGGCCCATCGCCGAATACTCGATCGACGGCCACTGCCCGAGGTGGAAGTTCACGAGCTTGTCCCATTCGGCGACCGGGCGGCGCTGCAGCAGCGGACGCGCAGCCGAGTGGCAGCGCGCGCACATCTGCTTGAATTCCTCGTTGTTGACGGTCTCCTGCGTGTTCAGGCGGCGCTCGGGCGCATAGCGGAAATCCTTCGTCTCCGACGGCGCGAGGCCCTGCGTATCCGACAGATACTTCACGAGGATGCGGCGTTCGTCGTCGCTGATCGTGAGGCCGTGCATCGTCTGCATCCGCGCGATCGTCATCAGCCAGCCTTCCGGTGTCTTGCGCTGGTGGCTGATGCGGCTCCACGAATCCTTCGACTCGGCCGCGTGACAGGCCGCGCATGTCTGGCTCAGGATCGCGTGAGCGTCGCGCGGTGCCTGGGCCTGCGCCTGCACGGCGCCCGAGGCCAGCGCGAACGCACCGGCGGCCACGACGGCCGCGGCCGCGCGGGGCGGTCTGCTGCGTCGAATGAAAGTCTTGAACAAGGCTCTGCTCCTTTACGTGGGGTCTCGAATCGTCCGGCATGCAGCGCTGCGGCGCTTGTCTCATGCTCTTCAAGCACAGGCCGTGCCAATCGCTCGATCCGGGTCTGTCACAAGGAAAACACGCGCTTTTGCCGCCGAACGCTCGGGAAAATCCCGATTCAAACCGGCGCGCCAAATCGGCATTCGCGCGCCTTCGCGGCCGCTGCATCACGCCGGCCAACCGCGTGCGTGCCGCATGTCGCGTCTCACGTTGCATGCGAATTCTCAAATTGAGACGTCGCGCCGGGAACGCGGCGCACTGCCGATCGTGCGCGGCATCATCGACACGCATGCCGTGCGCCCCGCGCCGCATGGCGCGCGCGGCCCGCGTGCAGGCCGCACCGTGACCATTGGTACGGAAGCTGCTTTTCGCCTCGGCACCCGAACCCCGATGAGCGAGGAGCTTTCATGCCGGCAACGTTGTCGTTACTTCCGCAAACCCAGTCGTTCATCGCACGCGCGCCGTCGATGCTGATCGGCGATACGTGGCGCAGCGCCGAAAGCGGCGCCACCCTGGCCGTCCACAACCCCGCGACCGGCGACGAACTGTGTCGCGTGCCGGCGTCCGGCGCAGCCGACGTCGACCACGCGGTGCGCGCGGCGCGCCAGGCGTTCGACGATTCCGCGTGGAGCCGCATGCGGCCGCGCGAACGGCAGAACCTGCTGTGGCGTCTCGCGGATCTGCTCGAGCGCGACGCGCAGCAACTCGCCGAACTCGAGTGCGTGAACAACGGCAAGAGCGCACAGATCGCACGCGTGATGGACGTGCAGCTCGCGATCGACTTCCTGCGCTACATGGCCGGCTGGGCGACCAAGATCGAAGGCTCGACCGTCGACGTGTCGATGCCGCTGATGCCCGACAGCCAGTTCCACGGCTTCATCCGGCGCGAAGCCGTCGGCGTGGTCGGCGCGATCGTCGCGTGGAATTTCCCGCTGCTGCTCGCGTGCTGGAAGCTCGGCCCCGCGCTGGCAACGGGCTGCACGATGGTGCTCAAGCCCGCCGATGAAACGCCGCTTACCGCGCTGCGGCTCGCGGAGCTCGTGCAGGAAGCCGGTTATCCGGCCGGCGTGTTCAACGTCGTCACGGGCACCGGTGTCGAAGCGGGCGCGGCGCTCGCGCACCACCCCGACGTCGACAAGCTGACCTTCACCGGCTCGACCGAAGTCGGCAAGCTGATCGGCAAGGCCGCGATGGAATCGATGACGCGCGTGACGCTCGAACTCGGCGGCAAGTCGCCGACGATCGTGTTCGACGATGCGGACCCGGCCGTCGCGGCCTCGGGTGCGGCCACCGCGATCTTCTTCAATCACGGCCAGGTGTGCTGCGCGGGTTCGCGCCTGTACGTGCAGCGCAAGCACTTCGATCGCGTGGTGGGCGACATCGCGGGCATCGCGAGCAACATGAAGCTCGGCAATGCGCTCGATCCGTCGGTCGACATGGGCCCGCTGATCTCGGCGAAGCAGCAAAAGCGCGTGGCCGGCTACATCGAGCGCGGCCGCGAACTCGGCGCACAGCTCGCGTGCGGCGGCGAAGCGTATGGCCCCGGCTACTTCGTGAAGCCGACCGTGCTCGTCGACGTCGACCAGAAAGGCCCGCTCGTGCAGGAGGAAATCTTCGGCCCGGTGCTGGTCGCGATGCCGTTCGACACGATCGACGACGCGATCCGTCTCGCGAACGACACGCGCTACGGGCTCGGCGCGAGCATCTGGACCAACGACCTGTCGGCCGCGCACCGGATGATCCCGAAGATCCGCTCGGGCTCGGTGTGGGTCAACTGCCACAGCGCGCTCGACCCCGCACTGCCGTTCGGCGGCTACCGGATGTCGGGCTTCGGCCGCGAGATGGGCGCGGCCGCGATCGAGCACTACACGGAGTTGAAGTCGGTGCTGATGAACGTGTGATCGCGTCGCCGACGTGAGTCACGCTTGCGCCGCGCGGGGAGGTCGCGCGGCGCGCATGTTGCCCCGTGTTCGCATTCTTTCGCGCTGTTCCCCACCTATAACGACAAAGAGACACCTGATGCCCCGCCGCTCCGCTTCCCGCCGTACCTTCATGATCGCCGCCGCCGGCCTGCTGTCGGCCGCCGCGCTGCCGCGCGCCGCCTGCGCCGCGCCGGCGCTGCTCGACGAAACCGATCCGGCCGCGAAAGCGCTCGGCTATCGCACCGACGCCGCACACGTAGACCGCGCAGCGTTCGCGCGCTATGCCCCGGGCCAGGACTGCGGCCGCTGCAGCCTGTACCAGGGCAAGGCCGCCGACCCGAACGCGCCGTGCCCGCTGTTCGGCGGAAAACGGGTCGCGAACGGCGGCTGGTGCAACGCATACAACCCGCGGACCTGAGCGCCGCCGCCCCGCGAAATCCGCACCGCTCGCCCGCCATGCACGCCGCCCCGTCACGCTCGCCGAAGACGGCCCCTCCGCGAGCGCGAATCGCCCGCATCGCCGCGCCCCGCCTGGGTCTTAGGTTTTTGACCGGATGGATTTATGCCCGGGCTTATGCCAGACTCGGCGGGCCTTTTTGCGTGCGGCCGCGCCGGATCGGACGGCCCGACATTCTCCTGAGGAGGGGCGACGTGCAAGACTACTTCCCTTCCGGCCAACGACTTCCGGACCGGCTGCAGGCAACCCGCCTGATTCGCGAACGACTCAGTTCCGACGGCGTGCTGCCGCAAGGCTGCCTGCGCATCGAAATCGACCAGTCATGGCGGCGCAGCCTCGGACACGGCGTGCGCTGGGACGACGACGCGCGGCTGAACCTGCATGAATTCTGCAATCTCGACGAGTTGCGCGACGCGAACCGCCTGCTGCTCGACGCAGCGGCACCCGAACTCGAGTTCCTCGCCGAGCGTTGCGGACGCGACGGCATGATCCTGCTGGCCGATGCGCGCGCAACGATCCTGTCGGTCGACGGCAACGCGAGCCAGCTCGCCGCGCTCGGCATCGGCGACATTCGCGCCGGCGCGAGCTGGTGCGAATCGCTGCGCGGCACGAACGCGCTCGGCACCGCGCTCGTCGAAGGCCGCGCGGTCGCGATCGACAGCGGCGAGCATTTCCTCGGCCGGCTGAGCCGCTTCTCTTGCCGCTCGCTGCCGCTGTGCGATCCGCACGGCAAGCCGATCGGCGTGCTCGACCTCACGCGCGAAGGCGAGCTGCCGCTCACGCTCGACGGGATGTCGATGCTGATGAGCGCGGCAGCCACGCACATCGAGACGCGCCTGTTCGATGCGTATTTCCCCGAGCACGTCGTGCTCGTCTTTCATCCGCGCCGCACGTATCTCGGCTCCAGCTGGAGCGGCGTGCTCGCCGTGTCGGAAGACGGGCGCATCGTCGCCGCGAACGCACATGCGTGCGAGTTGCTCGGCGCCGCGCGCGACGCACTCGTCGGCCGCCGCTGCGAAAGCGCGTCGCTCGCGCGCACGCCGTCGTTCGTCGCTTTCGCCGAGCAAGGCGGGATGCTGCGCATCGAAGGCGTCGACGCCGCGTTCCACTGCAAGGCACTGCGCCTGCCGCGCACGATGGCCGTGCCGGCCGGACGCGAACGCGTATCGGCACAGGCAGCCAATGCGCGCGGCGAAGCCGGCACCCAGGCGCTCGCGGCCCTCGCCGGCCGCCAGCCGCGCCTGTTGCGCGCGCTGACGATGGCGCGGCAAGGACTCAACAACGGGCTGCCCGTGCTCGTGCAGGGTGAAACCGGCACCGGCAAGGAGGTCGTCGCGCGCGCGCTGCACGATGCGAGCGCGCGCGCCGGCAAGCCGTTCGTCGCGGTGAACTGCGCGTCGATCCCCGAAGGGCTGATCGAGTCGGAGCTGTTCGGCTATCGCGACGGCGCATTCACCGGCGCACGCAAGGGCGGGATGACGGGCCGGCTGATGCAGGCGCACGGCGGCACGCTGTTTCTCGACGAAATCGGCGACATGCCGCTGCACCTGCAGGCGCGCCTGCTGCGCGTGCTGCAGGAACGCAAGGTCGCGCCGCTCGGCGCGGGCGACGAGCAGGCCATCGACATCGCGGTGATCTGCGCGACGCACCGCGACCTGCAGACGATGGTGCGCGACAAGAGCTTCCGCGAAGACCTCTACTACCGGATCCACGGCGTCAACGTGCTGCTGCCCGCGCTGCGCGAACGCGACGACGTCGACCTGATCGTCATCGCGCTGCTCGCGCGACTCGGCGCGCCGCACGTGAGCATCGACGCGGAACTCGCCGACGTGTTCCGCCAGCATCGCTGGCCCGGCAACATTCGCCAGCTCGAGATGGTGTTGCGCACGGCGCTTGCGGTGCGCGACGAACACGACGACGTGCTGGGCCTCGATCATCTGTGCGACGGCTTCATCGACGGCGCGTGCCCGTCGCCCGATGCGTCGTTCGGGCTGATCCGCCGTCACGAGGACGACCTGATCCGCGAATCGCTCGCGCGTCACGACGGCAACGTCGCGGCCGCCGCGCAGACGCTCGGGATCAGCCGCGCCACGCTGTACCGCCGGCTCAAGCGGCTGCAATCATGACGGGGCGCGCACGTTCGTCCGCTGCTTGCCCCACGGATCGATCGCGCCGATGCTGAAACTCGTCCTGCGTTTCGTGAAGACCGACGACCGCGTGCAACTCGCGCGCGCGCTCGGCTGGCTATACGGTTTCGTGCGGCCGCACCGGCTTGCGATCGCGGGCCTGCTCGCGTTGTCCGCCTGCGCGTCGCTGCTGGCGCTCGCGCAGCCGTGGCTCACGAAGGAGCTGATCGACCGCGGGCTCGTCGGCAAGGATTTCCGGATGCTCGTCGCGATCGCGTTCGCGATGGTATTCGCCGGCTTCGTCGGCACGCTGCTCGGCGGCGTCAACCGCTACCTGCATACGCGGCTGTCCGGCCGCGTGCTGTTCTCGCTGCGCAGCGCCGTCTATGCGCATCTGCAGCGGCTGTCGCCGTCGTTCTACGGGCAGCGCCGCCTCGGCGACCTGCTGTCGCGCCTCGATGGCGACGTGGCCGAGATCCAGCGCTTCGCGCTCGACGCGCTGTTCTCCGCGGTATCGAACGTGATCGGGCTGGTCGGCACGCTCGCGCTGCTCGTGACGCTGTCGTGGAAGCTGTCGCTGCTCGCGCTGCTGCTGATTCCGTTCGAGATCCTGTGGCTGCGCACGATGCGCCGCAAGGTCGAACGCGATGCGCGCTCGGTGCGCGAAGGCGCGGCCGACGTGTCGTCGTTTCTCGTCGAGACGCTGCCCGCGATGAAGTTCATCCAGGCGGCCGGCCGCCAGCGTGCGGAACAGGCGCGGCTCGACGGCCTCGGCGATCGCTACATGGAGCGCCTGCTGAAACTGCAGGTCACCGAATTCATCACGCAGTCGGTGCCCGGCACGCTGACGTCGCTGTCGCGCGCCGGTGCGTTCATCGTCGGCGGCTACTGGGTGATTCGCGGCGACTGGCCGCTCGGCTCGCTGATCGCGTTCTCGAGCTATCTCGGGATGGCGATCGGCCCCGTGAAGAGCCTGCTCGGGCTCTACGTCGCGCTGCAGCGGATGACGGTCAGCCTCGGCCGCGTGATGGAACTGCAGCGCGCGCCGGTGGCGGTGCAGCCGCCGGCTGTCGTGCGCGAGCTGCCGCCGCGCGGCGACCTCGAATTCGTCGACGTGTGGTTCGCGCACGACGCGCGCGCGCAGCCGGTGCTGCGCGGCGCCGCCGCGCGCGTGCCGGCCGGCAGCAAGGTCGCATTGTCGGGACTGTCGGGCAGCGGCAAATCGACGCTGATCGACCTGATGCAGCGCTTCTACGATCCGCAGCGCGGCAGCGTGCGCATCGACGGCGTCGACCTGCGCGACGTCGATCTCGACGCGCTGCGCCGCCACGTCGCGGTCGTCAGCCAGGACATCGTACTGTTTCGCGGCAGCCTCGCGGACAACATCCGTTACGCGGCGCCGAACGCGACCCGCGAAGACATCGCCCACGCCGCGCGCGCCGCGCACCTCGACGAACTGATCGCGACGCTGCCGGGCGGGCTCGACGGGCCGGTCGGCGAGCGCGGGCAACAACTGTCCGGCGGCCAGAAGCAGCGCATCGCGATCGCACGCGCGCTGCTGCAGGCGCCGGCGATTCTCGTGCTCGACGAGGCGACGTCGGCCGTCGACGAAGCGACCGAGCGGCAGGTCATCGCGCAGATCGACACGCTGTTCGGCGATCGCACGCGCATCCTCGTCAGCCACCGCGCATCGACGCTCGCCGGCGTCGACCTGCATTTCGAGCTCGCGGACGGGCTACTCGCGCGGCGCACGCACCGGAATGCCGCGCATGCGTGACGATGCAAGCGTGCGCGTCGGTGTCGTCGACAGCGGCTATCCGCCGTCGCTGAGCGCGCGCGTGGCCGAGGCACGGCGCTTCTCGCTCGACGAAGCGTCGGTGCCACGGGCCAGCGCCGCCGAGCCGGACCGGCTCGGCCACGGCAGCGCGATCTGCGCGACGATCGCGGCCGCCGCGCCCGATGCGGCGCTGATTGTCGCGCAGGTGTTCGACGCGCGCGGCGTGACGAGTGCCGCGCAAATCGCGCATGCGATCGACTGGTTGCTGACACAACGTGTCCGCGTGATCAACCTGAGCCTCGGCGTGCGCGCCGATCGCGACGCGCTGCGCGATGCGTGCGCGGCGGCCGTCGCGCAACGCGTGACCGTGTTCGCGTCGAGCCCCGCGCAAGGCGCGCCGGTGTTTCCGGCCAGCTATCCGGGCATCGTGCGCGTGACGGGCGATGCCCGCTGCGCGCCGGGTCAATGGTCGTGGCTCGACAGCGCACAGGCCGATTTCGGCGCGGTCGTCTCGAGCGGCGCACCGCACGCGCCGGCCGGCGCGAGCATCGCGTGCGCGGCGCTCAGCGGCCATGCGGCGCGCTGGTTCGCGCGTCACCCCGACGCGGATACCGCCGTGCTCGTCGCGCATCTGCGCGAACACGCAGCCTACCTCGGCGTCGAACGGCGCACCCGCGCATCGTGAAGCGCACGCCGATCGCCGTGCTCGGTGCAGGCCCGGCGGGCGCCGCCGCCGCGCTCGGCCTCGCGCGGCTCGGCTATCCGGTCACGGTCGTCAGCGAATGGCGGCACTTCGATGCGGTCGAAGGTGTGTCCGATCGCGTGCTGCAAGGGCTGCGCCATGCCGGGCTCGTGCAGGCGGCCGCGTGCGCGCTGCCTCCGTGCGCGCGCACGACGCGCTGGAACGGCGACACGCGCACGCTCAATCACGAACACCTGATCGACCGCCGCCGCTTCGACGAAGCGTTGCGCCGCGATCTCGCCGAAGCGGGCATCGAGGTACGCGAAGCGACGGTGCGCGCGGTGCAGACCGACGGCGACGGGCATGCGATCCGCATCGATACGCCAGCCGGCACCGACACGCTGCACGCGGCGTTCGTCGTCGAGGCGCGCGGCCGACTCGCGCCGCTCGCGCGCGACGCGATACGCGGGCCGCAAACGCTGAGCCTGCTGAACGTGTGGCAAGGCACGCCCGGCGATCCGGCATCGGCAGTCGAGAGCCTGCCCGACGGCTGGGCGTGGATGGCGCGCCTGCCGGACGGCCGCTGCTACTGGCAGGCGACGCTCGACGTGGCAACCACGACGCTGCCGCCGCGCGACGCGCTGCCCGCGTGGTGCGCGACGCTGCGGCGCACGCCGCTCGCACGCGACTTCCTCGGGAGCGATGCCGGCGACGATGCACGTGTGTTCGCACGCACCAGCAGCGCGACGCTGTGCGGCGACACGGGCGGGGCGAACTGGCTGCGTATCGGCGACGCGGCGATGGCCGTCGATCCCCTGTCCGGCAACGGAATCTTCCAGTCGCTGTCGTCCGCGCTGCAGGCGCCGGCCGTCATCCATACGTTGCTCGCGCATCCGGAGCGCGAGGCACTCGCACTGCGCTTTCACGAGCGGCGCGTCACCGCGCTGTTCATGCGTTTCGCGAGAATCGGCCGCGACTTTTATGCGCTCGATACGCAATGGGCCGATCGGCCGTTCTGGCAGGCCCGCCGTGGGTGGCCCGACGATGCACCGTCGCATCGCACGCCCGATTTCGGCGCGCTCGCGATCGAGCGTGCGCCCGTGATCGACGGCGATACGATCGCCGAAGCCGACGTCGTCACGAGCCCCGACCAGCCGCTCGGGATCTGGCATCTGCAAGGCATCGCGCTCGCGCCGATCGTCGCCGCGCTGCGCGAGCAGTCGGCCGCGCAGGTGCTGGCGCGGTTCGCACCGCCGCAGGCCGCGCTGGTGCGGCGCTGGCTCGAGACGCAGGGCTATCCGTTCTCGCGCGCGTAACGCACGCTTTCCGCCCTTCGTCGCCCCGCTTCGCCATTCCGTCACGCCGCGACGCGCATGTCGCCTCAGGCGTGCTTTCGCGCGCACGATTCCTCTACGTCGCATGTCGCGTCTCAAGTTGAGACGCGACATGCGACACGCGATGCGAATTGCTACGCGATCGATACGCGATCCGGCCTGAATCAACCGCATCGCTCAATGAAATGGAACGCAGCCCGCGCGTGGCGGTCCTGAAACGGGTGATGGCATGCCATCTGCTTATCGAAGGTCACGCGCCGCACACGTCGCGCGCCGGACCATCGACCGTTTCATCTTTCGAGCCCGCATCCCACATGAAAAAGACACCCCTCATCCTGTCGGCAGGATTCCTGATCGGTTGCGCGAACGCGCATGCACAAAGCTCCGTCCTGCTGTTCGGCGTCCTCGACGAAGGCATCAACTACACGAACAATGTCGGCGGGAAGTCGTCGTGGCAGATGGCGAGCGGCGATCTCGCGACCAGCCGCTGGGGCATCAAGGGCGACGAGGATCTCGGCGGCGGACTGCACGCGATCTTCGACCTGGAAAGCGGCTTCGCGGTCGAAAGCGGCCAGCTCGGCTATGGCAACCGCCTGTTCGGCTACCAGTCGTATGTCGGGCTGCAGTCGGCGCGGCTCGGCACGCTGACGCTCGGCCGCCAGTTCGACACCGTCGCCGACACGATCGGGCCGTTGACCGCGAACGGCAGCTGGGCCGGCTTCCTGTTCTCGCATCCGCTCGACAACGACAACACCGATGCGTCGTTCCATGCGAACAACGCGGTGAAGTACACGAGCCCCGCGTTCGGCGGATTCTCGGGCACCGTGATGTATGGGTTGAGCAATCTCGCGGGCGGCTTCGCGCAGAACCGGATGCTCGGCGTCGGCCTGAACTACACGTACCAGACGCTGTCGGTCGCCGCCGTCTACGAGAACATGTCGAACCCGGGCACCACGGCGGGCGGCGCACTGACGCCGGACGACACGGATTTCGTCGCGGGCAACCAGAAGATCTACGGCATCGGCGTGAACTACGGAATCGGTGCCACGACGCTCGGCGCGGTGTATTCGCACGTGAACGTCGGCCAGCCCGACGCGTCGATCTATGCCGGCAGTCTCGGCCTCGCCAATGCGCGGCTCACGTTCGACAATATCGAAATCAACGCGAAGTACAACGTCACGCCGGCCTTCCTGGTCGGCGGCATGGTCACGTACACGCGCGGCGGCCTCGATCAGGCGGGCGTGAAGTCGTCGCTGCACTGGAACCAGTTCGGCGCGATGGCGCAGTACATGCTGTCGAAGCGCACGTCGGTCTATACGCAGGTCGCTTATCAGCTGGTGGGCGGCAGCTCGACCGGCACGCCACTCGACGGCGCGCTCGTGCCGGGTTCGCCCGGCGCGTCGTCGAACGGGCACCAGATCGTCGCGCGCGTGGCGCTGAATCACACGTTCTGAGCGTTCGTGCCGCGCGCCGGGCCGTGCCGCACACGGCTGCGGCACGCGGCGCTCAGAAGCCCTGCATCGTCACCGTCGGATCGACGACCAGATGGACGACGCCGTAGATCACCGCGCCGACCAGCACCGCGAGCACGATCGCGACGAACGGCAGCATCGTGAAGTTGACGTTCGCGAGATCGGACGCGTGCGCCTTGCTGTTGCGCACGCCGAAGAAACTCCACAGAACCAGGCGGATCATGCTGAACAGTTTCATGATGCTGCTCCTTTTCTCTATCGGTTGACGCTATCGTCGATCCGACAGGCATCCGGAAAAAGAAGCAGTTGCGCGCGGTTTTTGCGCAGCACGGGCTGTGCGACCGCGTGTCGCATGGCGTCAGCACCGAGACGGCGCGCGCGTCAGAGATCGAGCACGAGCGGCTCCGTGGCCCCTTGCGCCGGCTGCGCGACACACAGCAGCGCGCAGCCCGGCCCGACCGGCGCATCGTGCGTCTGCACGTAGTCGACCGCGCCGGACAGCACGCGCGTCGCGCACGCGCCGCACGATCCGGACCGGCATTCGGACGGCACCGCGACCCGTTGCCCTTCGGCGAATTCGAGCAGCGTGCCGTCGGCAGGCGTCCATCCGGCATCGCGCGCCGAGCGGCGAAACACGACGGGCACGCTCGTCGCCGGCAACGCCGCTGCCGTGCGGGCCGAGCTGCGCGTGACGCTCGACGGCCCGAACGCCTCGAAGCGGATGCGTTCGTCCGGCACGTTCAGCGCGCGCAGTCCTTCATACAAATCGCGCATGAACGCGGACGGCCCGCACAGATAGAAGTCGTAGTCGTCGAGCGGCAGGATCCGCTTCAGTTGCGCGATGTCGATGCGGCCCGGCCGCGCCGCGCCGTCGCGTTGCGGGTGGCTGTCGAACCAGTGCAGCGCGACGCGTGCGTCGGTATCCGCGATGCGTGTCAGCGCTGCGGCGAACGGCCGGTCCGCCGTGTCGCGTGCGCCATGCACGAACACCACGCGGCGCGACGGTGCATCGTCGGCGAGCGCGCGGCGCAGCATCGCGATCATCGGCGTGATGCCGATGCCGGCCGAAACCAGCACGGCCGGGCGCGGGCTTGCAACGTCGAACGTGAAACGGCCGCGCGGCATCTGCGCGTCGAGCGTCATGCCGGCCTGCGCATGGTCGTGCAGCCACGCCGACACACGCCCTTCCCGCTTCACGGTGATCCGGTAATCCGCGCCGCCGGGCGCATCCGACAACGTATAGCTGCGGATCGCCGGCGCATCGTCGCCGGGCAGCACGACCCGCAGCGTCAGGTGTTGCCCGGCCTCGTATGCGGGCAGCGCGCCGCCGCCGGCCGGTTCGAAATGGAACGAGCGGATCGCGCGCGCTTCGTCGACGATCTTCGCGATGCGCAACGCTCGCCAGCCGGAGGCCGATGAGGATACGGCGGACGGCGATACCGCAACCGCTCCCGCATTCGCCGCCATCGCCGCAAACTGCGGTGCGCGCTCGACCGCCGACCACCGGAACGGCAGCACGCCCGGCGTGCGCCGCACTTCGCGCACATGAAACCGCACGACGCGCTGCGCGCCGTCGAACGACGCGACGAGCGGCCCGTCCCACACGATCTCCGCATCCGCGGCGACATACACGAGGTCGCCGCGGTCGAAATCGACGAACAGCAATCCGGCGCGCGGATCATGCCGCAGGTTGCCGAGCGTGTTGAAGAAGCGGTTGCCGCTGAAATCCGGCGTCGTCAGCGTATGCGCATCGTCGACGCGCACGAAGCCCGGCATGCCGCCGCGATGCGACACGTCCGCGCCGCGCGCGGCGCCCGCCCCGGCCGACGTGTTCGCACTCGCGACGAAGAACGTATCGGCATGCGCAAGCAGCGCGCGATCCGCGTCGTTCAGCCGGTCCGAGACGCCGGATGCCACGATCTCGGCCGACGCACCGCCTTCGCGCCGCACGAACGTCGGCGTACGGCCCTGGATGTACTTCGCGCAATTGCCGAAGCTCTGCTCGACCGCGATCGTAAGCGCGCCGCCGTCCACCGCGCGCACGACGCCATTCACGCGATTGCGCCGGCGCGTGTCGAACTCGATCCCAAGCCCGCCGAGCGGCGCGCCCGGCTGCCACGCACCGCTCAGCGGATCGCCCGGCAACGCGTCGCCGCCGATGCGCAGCGTGCGCGCATCCGGCGTCGTCACGAAACCCGGCATGCCGACCCGCAGCGTCGCCCACGGCTGTCCATGCGCATCGACGCCGCCGAGCACGAAGAACGGCAGCTGACCGAAAAACGTCCGGTGCTGCTCCGGCATGAACCGCCGGATCCCGCGCCGGCCGGCCGCGTCCGCGGCCTCCGTCACGCCCGCGCGCTGCTGCACGGCGAGCTCGCCCGCATGAAACGGCGCATCGTCCCATTCCCGGCCCGGTACGGCGGCGGTCGGCGCGTTCATCGCGTTCTCCCGAAACAGGCGTGTGGCGGCCGCGCCGCGTCAGGCGGCGAGCAGGCCGGCGCGGGTCGGCGGCATGCCGACGAAGCCCGGCAACGCCTCGACGCGCGCGAGCCACGCGCGCACGTGCGGATACGGCTCGAGCGATACGCCGCCCTCCGGCGCGTGCGCGATGTACGTGTACGCGGCGATATCGGCGATCGTCGGCTGCGCGCCGGCGGCGAACGGCTTGCCGGCCAGCTCGCCGTCGATCACGGCGAGCACCTTGGCGGCCGTGCGCTTCGCCGCGTCGTGATCCAGCGCCGCGCCGAACACAGTGACGAGCCGCGCGGCGGCCGGCCCCGACGCGATCGGGCCGGCCGCGTACGACAGCCAGCGCTGCACGGCTGCCGCGCCAGGCGCGTCGTCGGGCAGCCAGTGCGCGTCGCCGTAGCGCTTCGCAAGATAGACGAGGATCGCGTTCGAATCGGCGATCACGGTGCCGTCGTCGTCGATCACGGGCACCTGCCCGAGCGGATTGAGCGCGAGGAACGCGGGCTCGCGCTGCGCGCCGGCCGCGAGGTCGACGTCGACGATCTCGCATGGCAGCCCGAGCAGCGCCAGGAACAGCCGGGCCCGGTGCGCATGCCCCGACAGCGGGAACGAATAGACGCGAATCGGACGGGCGGGCTTGCTGACAACGGACATGGAAGGTCTCCTGAATCTCGCGCCGCCGGTAGTCGGCGACGAACGGCCCCAGCGTAGCGCTCGCCGTTCACGCGCAGAAGACGGATAATCGCGGAAATATTATCCGCTCCCATAGGACAATCGACGATGGCCGACCTGCGCGACGTGAACCTGAACCGGCTGGCGATCTTCGTCGCGGTGGTCGATGCCGGCTCGCTGACGGCCGCGGCCGAACGGCTCGGCCTCGCGAAGACGGTCGTCAGCACGCACATGCAGCGCCTCGAATCCGAGGTCGGCGCGAACCTGCTGGTGCGCACGACGCGGCGGCTGAGCGTGACCGATGCGGGGCGCGCGTTCTACGACGCGTGCCGCGACATCGTGCGCGCGACCGAAAGCGCGCTCGACGCGGTGTCGTCCGACGCGGGGCCGCTGCGCGGCACGCTGCGGGTCAGCGTGCCGATCGACTACGGCGCGCTGGTCGTCGCGCCGGCCATCGTCGCGCTGCGCGACGCGCATCCGGGGCTCGACGTCGAGCTGATTGCGAACGACCGTGTCGTCGATCTGGTCGCGGACAATCTCGACGTCGCGATCCGCATCGGCCGCCTCGCGGATTCGAACTATCGCGCGGTGCAGTTGGGCGAGTACGAGAAATGGCCGGTCGCGAGCCCGGCGTTCGTCGCACGGCACGGGCTGCCGCGCGAGCCGGACGCGCTGGCCGCGCTGCCGTTCGTGATGCTGTCGACGCTGCCGCGTCCGCACACGATCGAACTCGACCGTGCGGGCGGCGGCCATGCGTCGGTGCGCTGCGTCGCGCCCGTCGTGTCGAATACCGCGACCGCGTGCCGCGCGATCGCGCTCGCGGGCGGCGGCTTCGGGCTGCTGACGGATTTCTCGATCGCGGACGACGTCGCCGCCGGCCGACTCGTGCGGCTGCTGCCCGCGTGGCGCTCGGCGCCGGCCGGAATCCATGCGGTGTATCCGTCGACGCGGCTGCCGTCGCCAAAGGTGCGCGCGTTCATCGACGCGATGAAAACGCGGATCGCCGAAACGCGGCCGGGCGCACCGGCAGGCCGGGCGCAATCGAAACGCACGGCCCGCTGAAAGCCGGCCGCCGGATGCGCCGGGCGCTTCCGGCACACCGCATTTCAACGCGCCTTCAACTGCTTTTCACCGGGTTTCCACGCCCGAATTAATCACCCCATTTGTTCACAAAAAATCTCATATTGATTTTAGAGATTTTTGACTAACCTTATTCCCGGTAATACGCTGAATTGCGTTTACCGGAACGTTTCAATTCTCCGCTTCATTCCAATCAAGGAGTTTGAAAATGCAAACCGCCGCAATTTCATGGGGAAGCACGCCGTCGATCCGCGTCTACACGGCCAACGGCAACAAGATCACCGAACGCTGCTACGACGGCCAGAACTGGTACACCGGCGCGTTCGCCCAGGCGGGCGACAACGTCTCGGCGACGTGCTGGCTGGTCGGCAGCGCCGTTCACATCCGTGTGTACGCGACCAGCGGAGGGTCGACGACCGAGTGGTGCTGGGACGGTGACGGCTGGACCCGCGGCGGCTATACGGGCTCCTGATCCCGCCCGCCGGCGCGACACATTTCGCGCGCAACGACGGAGCAACGTCGATTTTCATTGACGTTGCACCGTCGTTTTTCGATCGAATTACAGATTATCGATTAATTGCTGAAAGCCAGAATAATTGAATAATTTAAATGATGAAGATTGCGTGACATCCTGCACCCTGCCGATATCGTTCCATACCCGATAATTACCAAAACAAATCCCGGGAAAATTCACGGAAGCGATACGCGAATCGAGGCGCCGCAAGATGGCCCGGCTGTTTCAGGGCCGCCGTTTCGGAGCCTGGGCACCCGGTCGGTGGCGCGCGCTACGCCTGCTCGCGCAGCGTCCCCAGCAGCACCTTCCTGCAACTCGCGACCATCTGTGCCTCCGGATCGCGATAACCGGTGAGCAGCCACGCCGCGCCGACGTTCGTCATCGCACCGACGAGCGCGAGCCCGATCAGCCGCTGCTCGGTGCGCTCCGCGGGCGTAACGGCCTCGCGTGCCGCGCCGATCGCCATGATCAACTTGCCGAAGTCGATCAGCATCCGCTGGTAGGTCATGTCGGTATCCGCACTGACGCCCATCACTTCGAGCAGCAGCACGCGCGCCGCGCACGGGTCGCGCAGGAAACCGAAGAACGCGGCGAGCCCCGCGTCGACGCTCTCGCGCAGATCGCCGCCGCGCTCGGCCACCGCGCGCGCGACCGCGTCGTGCAACTGCTGCGCGTGATGCAGATAGGTGCAGCGCAGCAGATCCTCGGTACTGTCGAACGCCGCGTAGAAATAGCGATCGTTGAGCTTCGCCTCCTGACAGATCGACCGCACGGTCGCCTTGCGGAACCCGACCGTGCCGAACACGCGCGTCGCCGCGCGAATCAGCGCATCGCGCCGCTCGGCGGCCCGCACCTCGGGCGCCACGCCGCCGTACGCCCGCCCCCGCTTTTCCGTTTCGAGTGCTTTCTCCATTTCGCTATTTGACATCAGGACACCCGAAAACTAAAGTGGTGACAAACAACACCACAATAGACGCGCCGCCGGTGCAGCGCAAGCGGGAACGGGAGGAACGACACATGAAGGGTTTTTCCGGCAAGGTCGCCGCGATCACGGGCGCCGGTTCGGGCATGGGCCGCAGCCTCGCGGTCGAGCTCGCGCGGCGCGGCTGCGAGGTCGCACTCGCCGACGTCAACGACGTCGGGCTCGCCGGCACGGCGGCCGCCTGCGCGCGGCACGGCGTGCGCACAAGCACGCGGCGGCTCGACGTCGCCGATCGCAACGCGGTGTTCGCGTGGGCCAATTGCGTGCGCGCGGAACACGGCAAGGTCAACCTGATCTTCAACAATGCGGGCGTGTCGCTGGCCGCGAGCGCCGAGACCGCGCGCATCGCCGATCTCGAATGGATCGTCGGCATCAACTTCTGGGGCGTCGTGCACGGCACGCAGGCGTTCCTGCCGCATCTGCGCGCATCGGGCGACGGGCATGTGATCAACACGTCGAGCCTGTTCGGGCTGATCGCGATGCCAACCCAAAGCGCGTACAACGCGACCAAATTCGCGGTGCGCGGCTTCACCGAAGCACTGCGCATGGAACTCGAGCTCGACGGCGCGCCGGTGAGCGCGACCTGCGTGCATCCGGGCGGCGTTGCGACCAACATCGTCGATGCGAGCCGCGTCGACACCAGCATCCATGCGCTCACGGGGCAGGACGAAACGACCCATCGCCGCCAGGCGAACCGCCTGATCAACGCGACGACGGCCGACGATGCCGCACGGCAGATCCTCGCCGGCGTCGAGCGTAACGCGCGCCGCGTGCTGGTCGGCGCCGATGCGCGCCGTCTCGACAAGATCGCGCGCCTGCTCGGCGCCGGCTACCAGCGGCTGATGCTGCGCCACGTGCGCCGCGCCCGTGCGCGCAATCTCGAACGCGCGCCTGCCCCGGCCGCGCTCCCGACCACGCCGACCAAGGATCCTGCATGACCTCGACCACGACCGACCGGCGCGATGCGCCGCCCGCCCGCGGCGACAGCCGCGACCTCGACGTGCTGATCGTCGGCGCCGGCCTGTCCGGCATCGGCGCCGCGTATCACCTGAAGAAGCGCTGCCCGCATGCGAGCGTCGCGATCGTCGAGGCGCGCGATGCGATCGGGGGCACCTGGGACCTGTTCCGCTATCCCGGCGTTCGTTCGGATTCCGACATGTTCACGCTCGGCTACAGCTTCCGCCCGTGGCACAGCGACAAGGCGATCTCCGACGGCCAGACGATCCTCGACTACATCCGCGACACCGCGCGCACGTATGGCATCGACAAGACGATCCGCTACGGCCAGAAAGTCGTCGCGGCCGACTGGGATTCGAATCGCGCGCGCTGGACCGTGCGTGTCGAGCACACGCAGGACGGCTCGCGCGACACGCTCGTCTACACGTGCCGCTTCCTCTACATGTGCAGCGGCTACTACGACTACGACGGCGGCTACCTGCCCGACTGGGCCGGCATGGAATCGTTCGAAGGCCGCATCGTGCATCCGCAGCAATGGCCGAAGGACCTGTCGTACGCGAACCGGCGCGTCGTCGTGATCGGCAGCGGCGCGACGGCCGTCACGCTGGTGCCGTCGATGGCGACCGATGCGAGACACGTGACGATGCTGCAGCGCTCGCCGACCTACATCGTGTCGCTGCCGGCCCGCGACAGGATCGCGAACGCGTTGCGCCGCGTGCTGCCGTCGCAGCTCGCGCATCGGCTCGTGCGCGTGAAGAACGTATTGCTGACGATGTACCTGTACAACGTGTCGCGCCGCAAGCCCGAGCGGACCAAACGGTTTATCATCCGTGCGGCCGGCAAGCAGCTCGGCGCCGACTTCGACGTCGCGAAGCACCTGACGCCGCGCTACATGCCGTGGGACCAGCGCGTGTGCCTCGTGCCGAACGGCGACCTGTTCAAGTCGATCCGCGCGGGCCGCGCGTCGATCGTCACCGACGAGATCGAACGCTTTACGCCGACCGGCCTGAAGCTGAAAAGCGGCCAGCAGCTCGACGCCGACGTGATCGTCACGGCTACCGGGCTGAAGGTGAAGATGCTCGGCGGCGCACGCGTCACGGTGGACGGCCGCCCGGTCGACTTGCCGCAGACCGTGTCCTATAAAGGCATGATGTACAGCGACGTGCCGAACCTCGCGTCGTCGTTCGGCTACACGAACGCGTCGTGGACGCTGAAGGCCGAGCTGATCTCGCGCTACGTGTGCCGGCTGCTGAACCACATGCGCGCGCACGGCTACGACACGTGCGTGCCGCGGCTCGGCGCCGGCGATCTCGGCGACGTGCCGGCCGTGAACCTGAGCTCCGGCTACATCCAGCGCGCAGCCGGCATCCTGCCGAAGCAGGGCCACCGCAAGCCATGGAAATTCCACCAGAACTACGTGCTCGATCTCGCATCGCTGAAGTTCAGCGGACTCGCCGATTCGGCGATGCATTTCGAACGCCGCGCGCAAGCCGGCCCGGCCTCCGCACCGGTTGCCGAACCCGTACTCGAAACCCGTTGAGGCCGACATGAGCCATACGCTCCATCTGATCCAGAACGTGCTGCTCGGTGTCGTCGCGGTGCTCGCCGCGCTCGCGCTGTTTTCCGGTTACGTCGCGAGCCGCGTGACGCGCGCGTTTCCGCCTGAAGGCCGCTTCGTCGACATCGGCGGCGACCGCCTCCATTACGTCGAGTACGGCAGCGGCCCGCCGATCGTGTTCGTGCACGGGCTCGCAGGTCAGTTGCGCAACTTCGCGTACCTGCCGCTCGCACGGCTCGCGCAGCAGCATCGCGTGATCCTCGTCGACCGGCCCGGCGCCGGCCGCTCGCTGCGCGGCGCCGGCTCGCAGGCGAACGTGTTCGCGCAGGCCCGCACCATCGCCGCGTTCATCGACGCGCTGAAGCTCGACCGCCCCGTGCTCGTCGGTCACTCGCTCGGCGGCGCGATCGCGCTCGCCGTCGGCCTCAACCATCCCGAGCGCGTGAGCCGGCTCGCGCTGATCGCGCCGCTGTCGCACGAGCAGAGCGAGCCGCCGGGGCCGTTCAAGCCGCTGATGCTGCCGTCGCCGCTGGTGCGCCGCTTCGTGTCGTGGACCTTCGCGATCCCGCTGACGATCCTGACCGGCCGCAAGGCCGTGCAGCAGGTGTTCGCGCCGGAGGACGTGCCGCGCGACTTCCCGGTCAAGGGCGGCGGGCTGCTCGGGCTGCGCCCGCGCGTGTTCTACGCGACGGCGACGGACCTGCTGTCGGCGCCCGTCGACCTGCCCGCGATGACGCGCCGCTACGCGGAACTGTCGTTGCCGGTCGACGTGCTGTACGGCCGCGCCGATCCGATCCTGAACTGGCGCGACCATGGCGAGGCGCTCGCGAAGAAGTCGGCGCGCGTGCGGCTGAAGGTCGTCGAAGGCGGGCACATGCTGCCCGTCACGATCCCGGAAGCGACGGCGGACTGGCTGCTCGAAGTCGCCGCCGAGCCGGTCGATGCGGCCGCGCAGGGCGCGCACGTCGGGCATTGACCGGCAACGCGCGCCGGGGCGCTGCAGCGGTGTGACGGGGCGCGTGTGTGGCCTCGTTCCTTCCTCTTCGCGACAGGCAAGCGGTTGTATCGAGCGTCCGGCGGCACTCGGCACGTCGTCGGCAGCGGCCGCCGCGATCGACGGTGCGCTTCGATCAGGCTTCGTCGTCGGGCAACGACAGCCCGAGTTCCGCGATCACCTCGCGCGCGCTGCGGAACGCCTCGACCGCGGCCGGCGCGCCCGCGTACAGCGCACTGTGCAGCAGCACCTCGCGGATCTCGACGAGGCTCGCGCCGTTGTTGAGCGCGCCGCGCACGTGCCCCTTCAGTTCCGTGCCGCGGCCCAGCGCAGCCAGCATCGCACAGGTGCAGAGGCTGCGCGTCTTCAGGTCGATCCCGCCGCGCTGCCACGTGCTGCCCCATGCATGTTCGTTCAGCCAGTTCTGCAGCGGACGCGAAAAGCCGTCGAGATCGCGCATTGCACGCTCGACGAACGCTTCCCCCATCACGTCGATGCGCCGCGCCTTGCCCTGCTCCCTGTCCTGTTCGCTCATGTCCGTGTCCTGTTCGATGTCGTGGCCGCTCGCGCGTCGCACGCGGCCGGGCGGGTTCGGATCATGTTCGCGGGACGCGGGCGTTTCGTCAAAGGCGCGGTGCCCGGTTCGTCGCGACCCGGCCGGGCGCGAGTCGAACGCTACGTAACATCCTGGCGCGCGTTACGGCGCCCATCGGGAACACCGCTGCGACCGCACCGGCGGAACGTGCCTGCGCGTCTCGTGAAATCTTCAAATCGCCGTTTAAATCGCGCCTAAATTCCCGATTTCCGCAACAAAGCACCCGAGCGTTCCATGAAAGCTGTCATGGCGCGGAATTTGCAGTTCTGGCTTGGCACACTTCCAATGTCGAGGCCAACATGCACCAACACTTAATAAAGAAGACGACGGTATCGCTGGCTGTCTTGTCATTGCTCACGCTGTACGGCTGCGGCTCCGTCGACGGGCCGACGACGCCGCCGACGATCAAGCCGAGCACGTCGGGAACGGGGGGTAGTTCAGGGACGTCGGGTACTTCCGGCACCTCGGGCACTTCCGGCACTTCCGGCACTTCCGGCACCTCGGGCACCTCGGGCACCTCGGGCACCTCGGGCACTTCCGGTACCTCGGGCACTTCCGGCACCTCGGGCACTTCCGGCACCTCGGGCACTTCCGGCACCTCGGGCACTTCCGGCACCTC
>NZ_QTPY01000042.1:0-27390 GCF_003857765.1 Burkholderia sp. Bp9016 | reverse complement strand
GGCACCGGGGCGATCTCGATCGCGATGGTCGAGGGCAGCGCGCTGGGCGGCGGCTTCGAGGCCGCCCTCGCGCACCACTACATCCTCGCGCAGAAGGGCGTGAAGCTCGGTTTTCCCGAGATCGCGTTCAACCTGTTCCCGGGCATGGGCGGCTATTCGCTGGTCGCGCGCAAGGCGAACCGGGGGCTCGCGGAATCGCTGATCTCGTCGGGCGAGGCGCATGTGGCCGAGTGGTACGAAGATCAGGGGCTGATCGACCAGACGTTCGAAGCAGGCGACGCGTATCTCGCGACGCGTACCTTCATCGACGTGACGAAGCCGAAGCTGAACGGCATTCGCGCGATGCTGCGCGCGCGCGAACGCGTGTTCCAGCTCACGCGCTCCGAGCTGATGGACATCACCGAGGAATGGGTTCACGCGGCGTTCACGATCGAGCCGAAGGATCTCGCGTACATGGAACGCCTGGTGATGCTGCAGAACCGGCGCGTGTCGAAGCTGCGCACGGTGTAACGTGAGCGAAGCGCGCCGCCGCGTGGCCGGCGGCGCGCCGCAACCGGATGCTCAGGCGATCAGCCTGAGCTTTCTCGTCTCCGCGAGCCACGCCTCGAAGGCCTGGGCCGGCATCGGTCGCGCAAAGTAGTAGCCCTGCGCGTGATCGACGTGGATCTGCTTCAGGAATTCGGCTTCCTCGTGCGTCTCGACGCCTTCGGCGACCACCGAGAAACTCAGCGCCTTCGCGAGCGACACGACGGAGCGCACCAGCGCCTGCGAGCGCGGATTGCGATCGATGCCGGTAATGAAGGAGCGATCGAGCTTGATCGAATCGAGCGGCAGACGCGACAACTGCGACAGCGACGAATAGCCGGTGCCGAAATCGTCGAGATGGATCTCCGCGCCGAGCTGGCGGAATTCCTTCATCAGCTGATGCGCCGATTCCTCGTCCTCGATGAAGCTGCTTTCGGTGAGCTCGATGTCGAGCAGGCTCGGCTTGAGTCCCGCGCCGTCGAGAATCGACGCGAACTGGTGGACGATGTTCATGTCCTGCAACTGCCGCGCGGACACGTTCACCGCGATCCGCACGCCGAGCCCCTTCGCCTTCCACGCAGCGGCCTGCGCGGCCGCGGTGCGCATCACCCAGCGCCCGAGCGGCGCGATCAGCCCCGACTCCTCCGCGAAACGGATGAACTCGATCGGCGCGACCAGCCCGCGATCGGGCGACTGCCAGCGGATCAGCGCCTCGACGCCGTGCACGTCGCCGGTCGCGATATCGACGACCGGCTGGTAGTGCAGCACGAACTGCTCATCCTCGAGCGCCTTGCGCAGGTTCGTGTCGAGCCACATGTACTTCGCGACCTTCTGGTTCATCTCCTGCGAGAACACGCGATACGTGTGCTTGCCTTCTTCCTTCGCGACGTACATCGCGGTGTCGGCGCTGCGGATCAGCGTCTCGAGCGAATCGCCGTGCTGCGGATACATCGCAATGCCGATCGAGCAGCTCGTGTACACCTCCATCAGCCCGAGGTGGATCGGCGTGCGCAGCCGCTCGAGGATGATCTGTGCGGTCGCTTCGAGCAGCGGCCGCGTGCCGTGTTCGAACAGCACCAGGAATTCGTCTCCGCCGAGCCGCGCGAGCGTCGCGCCGGACGGCAGGCAGCCGCTGATGATCGCGGACACGTCCTGCAACAGGCGGTCGCCGGTAATGTGGCCGTAGTGATCGTTGACGCGCTTGAAGTTGTCGAGATCGAGGAACAGGATGCCGACCTGCCCGCGCATGTCGGTGCGGTCCATCGCGAGCGCCCCGCGGATGCGCTCGCTGATCGCATGCCGGTTCGGCAAACCCGTCAGCATGTCGGTGTTCGCGAGTTCGCTGAGCCGCTGCTGCGCGTTGCGCTCCTCGGTGATGTCGATGCCCGAGCAGATCAGGAACTGCTCGTCGACGCCGCTGCCGCTCTGCACGAACTTGTTGCGGAACTGGAACAGGCGCGGCCCGTTGACCGTGTTGATGTAACGCTCGACCGCGAACGAATGGTTGCTCGCGAAGAAGCCGGTGATGTTGTGGCGCGACTGTTCGCCCTGCTCGGGGCTCATGAACAATTCGAATGCGCTGCGGCCGACCACGTCGACCTCGCGCTTGCCCGTCACTTCCTCGCACAGGCGATTGAAGCGCTGCACCATCCCGTTGCGGTCGAGAATCACGACGAGCGAATTCACTTCGGACACGACCTGCTCGGCGAACGCGAGCCCGTTCGCGAGATCGCTCGCGACGGACGCGGTATCGGAATAGGCGGAGGCCGTGCCGGCCCAGTCTTTCGTATCGACCTTCCTGCCGACCAGATGGAGGCTGATCGCATTGCCGAACAGCGTGATGTCGAGCACGAGGTGCGACGTGACGCCGGTCAGCACGCGAACCCGCGCAGCCTGCTCGGCGGTCAGCGCGACCGCGACGTTGGTCATGCCGCGAACGGCGGCCAGTTCGAGTGCATTGCTGTCGCTGCCGAGACGCCAGCAGGGGCTGCGCGTACCGACGTGCGCCTCAAGCACCGCGCTATCGTTTTCGTCATCCATGGACACGCCCCGATCCAGAAAAAACGCACAGTGTAGACGGAGGCGAGACGGCCGCCCCCGATCCCCGGCCACGCAACGCGCGTACCCGGCAAGGCAGTCGTGATGGCCGCGACAGCGATCCTCGTTCCGTATTTGTTTCCAACTAATGCGACCCGGCGTTCGCGCTCGACGCGCGCAGGTTTTCCAAGCGAATGATGAGACCCATCTTATCAAATGACGATGAAGATTGGCACTCACATTTGGAACTTGGTGTCAAGGAATCGGGACTCGGTTGGCAACGGGGATTTTTCATGCGCTGCCATACCCCGCAATTCATGCGCTGCCATACCCCGCAAGCCGTCGCCACGGGTCCGGGCGGGGCCCGCCGGACTGGCCAGCAGCCGCGCGGGATAAGGATTTGAGACGAATCGAAGGGCATCCGGACCGACGTGCGGCAACGGCACGCCAGCGGGGTCGGATCGCAATGCAGCAATCGCGGTAACGGGCTTTTCCTTTCCGTTCGAACGGGAATCCACGCGTTTATTCCCGCTTCCGTTGCAATATCGCACCGGTCTTTTGGCGCGAATATATCGCCCGCGCGCCGACGCCGCGGCAGCGCGGGCGGAACCGGTGCGATCGCCCGGTCGGGGTGGCGCGGGAGCCGCGCCGACGCGCGTGTCGTCGCGCCTTCCCGCGCGGTTCGTGCGGATCGCCCGACTCAGTCGGCCACGCCGTAGCCGCCGCCCCCCGGCGTTTCGACCACGAACACGTCGCCCGCCGCCATCTGCGCGCGGCCGATGTGGTCGAGCAGCTCGACCGTGCCGTCCGCCCGCTCGATCGTGTTGCGGCCGAGCGCGCCCGCCTCGCCGCCCGCCGCGCCGAACGGCGCATGGATCCGGTTGTTCGACAGGATCGACGCGGTCATCGGTTCGAGGAAGCGGATCCGCCGCACCGCGCCGTCGCCGCCGCGCCAGCGCCCGCCGCCGCCCGACCCCGCGCGCAGCCGGTGCGAGTCGAGCCGCACCGGGTAACGCCATTCGAGCACTTCCGGATCGGTCAGCCGCGAGTTCGTCATGTGCGTCTGCACCGCGCCGACGCCCGCGAAGCCGTTGCCCGCGCCGCTGCCGCCGGCGATCGTCTCGTAGTACTGGTATTGATCGTTGCCGAACGTGAAGTTGTTCATCGTGCCCTGGCTCGATGCGACGCAGCCGAGCGCGCCATACAGTGCATTGGTGATTGCCGACGACGTCTCCACATTGCCCGACACGACCGCGGCCGGATATTCGGGATTGAGCATCGAGCGTGCGGGCACGATCACCGTCAGCGGCTTCAGGCAGCCGGCGTTCAGCGGGATGTCGTCGCCGACCAGCGTGCGGAACACGTACAGCACGGCGGCCATGCAGACGGCCTTCGGCGCGTTGAAGTTGTTGTCGAGCTGCGCGGACGTGCCGGTGAAATCGATCTCCGCACGCCGCGCCGCGCGATCGACGCGGATCGCGACGCGGATCTCCGCGCCGTTGTCGAGCGGATAGCGGTATGCGCCGTCCTGCAGCGCGCCGATCACGCGGCGCACTGCTTCTTCCGCGTTGTCCTGCACGTGCCCCATGAACGCGAGCACGACGTCGCGGCCGAACTGCGCAACCATCCGCCGCAACTCGTCGACGCCCTTCTGGTTCGCGGCGATCTGCGCCCGCAGGTCGGCCATGTTCTGCTCGACGTTGCGCGCGGGATAGCGGCCCGATGCGAGCAGTGCGCGCGTGTCGGCGTCGCGCAGCGCGCCGGCCGACACGAGCTGCCAGTTGTCGATCAGCACGCCCTCTTCGTCGATGTGCCGCGAATCGGGCGGCATCGAGCCCGGCGTCGTGCCGCCGATGTCCGCGTGATGGCCGCGCGAACCGACGTAGAAGAGCGGCGCGTCGGCGCCGTCCGCGAACACCGGCGTGATGACGGTCACGTCCGGCAGGTGCGTACCGCCGTGATACGGGTCGTTCAGCATGAACACGTCGCCGTCGCGCATGCGGCCGCGATTGCGCTCGATCACCGTGCGGATGCTCTCGCCCATCGAGCCCAGGTGCACCGGCATGTGCGGCGCGTTCGCGATCAGGTTGCCGTCGCCGTCGAAGATCGCGCACGAGAAGTCGAGCCGTTCCTTGATGTTCACCGAGTACGCGGTGTTCTGCAGCCGCAGCCCCATCTGCTCGGCGATCGACATGAAGAGGTTGTTGAAGATCTCGAGCCGCACCGGATCGGCGTCGGTCCCGAGCGAGCGGCGCGTCGGCAGCGGCGTCGTGCGCGTGAGCACGAGGTTGCCCTGCGCGGTCATCCGCGCGCGCCAGCCGGGTTCGACGACGGTCGTGCCGTTCTGTTCGGCGACGATCGCCGGCCCGTCTATCGCGTCGCCGGCGAGCAGCGTGTCGCGCACGTAGAGCGCCGCGTCGTGCCACTGGCCGCCGGAATGGAAACGCACGGCGCCGTGCGCATGCGGCGCCGCACCGTCGGCGCGCGGCGCGAGCGGCGCGATCTCCACCGGCGCGTCGGAGCGGCCGATCGCCTCGACCGACGCCAGCTCCGCCACCAGCGGCGTGTCGGGCATCAGGAACGCATAGCGCTGCCGATACGCGGCTTCGAACGCCTGCTGCATCGCGGCGACGCTGCCGGCCGGCACGTCGAGCGCGGAATCGGTGCCCTGGTAGCGCAGGTGCACGCGCCGCTCGGTCACGATGCGCTCCGGCGGCACGTGCTGTTCGAGCAGCGCGCCGACCGCCTCGTCGGCCAGGCGGTCGAGCGCCTCGTTCAGCGCCGGCAGCGACGCGTCCGACAGCACGGCTTCCACCGCGCGCTCGCGCATCGCCGTCTGGTCGGCCAGCCCCATTCCGTATGCGGACAACACCCCCGCCAGCGGATGCGCGAACACCTGCGTCATCCCGAGCGCGTCGGCCACGCCGCACGCGTGCTGGCCGCCCGCGCCGCCGAACGTCGTCAGCACGTAGCGCGACACATCGTGGCCGCGCTGCACCGAGATCTTCTTGATCGCGTTCGCCATGCTGCCGATCGCGATTTCCAGGAATCCCTCGGCCAGCGCCTCGGGCGTGTCGCGCCGCCCGGTCGCCGCATGGATCTCGTCGGCGAGCGCCTCGAACTTCGCGACCACGCCGTCGCGATCGAGCGGCTGGTCCGCGTGCGGGCCGAACACGCGCGGGAAATGATCGGGCTGGATCTTGCCGAGCATCACGTTACAGTCGGTCACCGTCAGCGGACCGCCGCGCCGGTAGGCGGCCGGCCCCGGGTTCGCGCCGGCCGATTCCGGCCCGACGCGCAGCCGTGCGCCGTCGAAGCCGAGCACCGAGCCGCCGCCGGCCGCGACCGTATGGATGCTCATCATCGGCGCACGCATCCGCACGCCGGCCACCTGGGTCTCGAACACGCGCTCGAACTCGCCGTTGTAGTGCGACACGTCGGTCGACGTGCCGCCCATGTCGAAGCCGATCACCTGGTCGAAGCCGGCCGCGCGCGCGGCGCGCACCATCCCGACGATGCCGCCGGCCGGCCCGGACAGGATCGCGTCCTTGCCCTGGAACGCGTCGGCACGCGTGAGGCCGCCGCTGCTCTGCATGAACTGCAGGTTCACGCCGGGCATCTCGTGCGCGACCTGCTCGACGTAGCGGCGCAGGATCGGCGACAGGTACGCGTCGACGACGGTCGTGTCGCCGCGCGACACCATCTTCATCAGCGGCGATACCTCGTGCGACACGGACACCTGCGTGAAGCCGATCCGGCGCGCGAGTTCCGCCAGCATCCGTTCGTGCGCGGTGTAGCGATAGCCGTGGATCAGCACGATCGCGAGCGCCTGCACGCCCGAGTCGAACACGCGGCGCAGCGCCGCTTCGGCACCCTGCACGTCGAGCGGCATGACCACGTCGCCGTGCGCGCCGACCCGCTCGTCGATCTCGACGACCGTCTCGTACAGCGCATCGGGCAGCACGATGTCGAGATCGAACAGGCGCGGCCGGTTCTGATATGCAATGCGCAGCACGTCGCGAAAGCCGTGCGTCGTCGCGAGGGCGGTGCGTTCGCCCTTGCGCTCCAGCAGTGCGTTGGTCGCGACCGTCGTACCCATCTTCACCATGTCGACGCGCTCGGGCGTGATCGGTTCGCCGTCGGCGAGGCCGAGCAGATGGCGGATGCCGGCCACGGCCGCATCGCGATATTGCTCGGGGTTGTCCGACAGCAGCTTGTGCGTGACGAGCGAGCCGTCGGGCCGGCGCGCGACGATATCGGTGAACGTACCGCCGCGGTCGATCCAGAATTGCCAGCGGGCGGCGTCGGAGGAAACGGGGAAAGTGTGTCGGTCTGTCATGGCGATGAAGTCGATGCGTCGTTGAATTCAGGGCGAGCGCCGCCCCACGGCGCGCGTCGCGCGCCGCGTGACGGCTTCGATGAAAAGGGAGTGAAAAGCGGCGGGCGGGCGCCCGTTCAGGCCGCGTCGAGCTCGCGGCCGCGCGTCTCGGGCAGCGTCAGCGCGGCGACGATCACCACGCCGTAGGCCGCGACGGCAAAGATCCCGATGCTCATGCCAAGCCCGTATTGCTTCGACAGCGCGCCGATCAGGAACGGGAACAGTGCGCCGATCGCGCGGCCCACGTTGTAGCAGAAGCCCTGGCCGGAGCCGCGCACGCGGGTCGGAAACAGCTCGGTCAGGAACGCGCCCATCCCCGAGAAGATGCCCGATGCGAAAAACCCGAGCGGGAAGCCGAGCCACAGCATCGACGCGTTGGTCAGGTTCAGCGACGTGTACGCGAACGCGATCACCATCGAGCCGAGCGCGAACAGGATGAAGTTCGGCTTGCGGCCGAGGCGGTCGGTCAGGTACGCGCTCGTCAGGTAGCCGACCCACGAGCCGAAGATGATCATCGCGAGATAACCGCCGGTGCCCATCACGGTCAGGTGCCGTTCGGTCTTCAGGAAAGTGGGCAGCCACGTCGTGATCGCGTAGTAGCCGCCTTGCGCGCCGGTCGTCAGCAGCGCCGCGCGCAGCGTCGTCGTGATCAGCTTCGGCGCGAAGATCTCGGTGAGGCGCGGCGCGTCGGCTACTTTCGCCTGCGCGGCCTTTTCCTTCTCGAAGACGTCGGGCTCCTTCACGTAGCGGCGAATCACGACCACCAGCAGCGCCGGCGCGAGGCCGACGAGAAACAGCCCCCGCCACGCCTGTTCGGCCGGCAACACCGAAAACAACACCGCGTACAGCACCGCCGACAGCCCCCAGCCGATCGCCCAGCCCGACTGCACCAGCCCGACCGCCTTGCCGCGATCCCGCGCGCGGATCACTTCGCCGATCAGCACCGCGCCGGCCGTCCATTCGCCGCCGAAGCCGAAGCCCATCAGCGCGCGCGCCGCGAGCAGCTGGTGATAGTTCTGGGCAAGCCCGCACAGCGCGGTGAACACCGCGAACCACAGCACGGTCAGCTGCAACGTGCGCACACGGCCGATGCGGTCGGACAGGATGCCCGCGATCCAGCCGCCGAGCGCCGACGCGAGCAGCGTCATCGTGCCGATGAAGCCGGCGTCCGCGAGCGAGATGCCCCAGGTCGCGACGAGCGTCGGGATCACGAACGACAGCATCTGCGTGTCCATTCCGTCGAGCATGTAGCCGACCTTGCAGCTCCAGAATGCGCGGCGCTCGCGCGGCTGCGCGTCCGCATACCATCCGAACAGGCCGTTGCGTGCGGGGCCCGCGGGGTCGGCGGCGGGCGCCGCGAGGGTCTTGCTTTCCATGGTGATGCTCCTGTCGATATGCGCGGTCAAAATCGGTCGTGTCGTCTCGTGCATGCCCGTGTGCCGGGCGCGCGGCCGGCGGGCCACGGATGTGCGCCGCCCTCCGGCCGGGCGGATCGTCTGCGGTCGCGGCACGCTGCCGCGACGGGGCCGGACCGGCGAGCGCGCGGGCTGCCGGCGGATCGGATCAGAACACGGCCAGCGACGCGTTCGTGATGTCGGTCATCAGCATGTAACCGGGCGTATGCGCGATCGCGAGCGGCAGCTTCGCTTCCATCAATGCGGTTTGCGGCGTCACGCCGCACGCCCAGAACACGGGCAGCTCGCCGTCGCGCACCGTCACCGCATCGCCGAAATCGGGTGTGCCGAGATCGGCGATGCCAAGTGCTTCAGGATGGCCGATATGAATCGGCGCGCCGTGCACGCCCGGGAACCGGCTCGTGATCTGCACCGCGCGGATCGCATCGGCGCCGCGCAGCGGCCGCATCGACACGACCAACTGGCCGCCGAAGATCCCCGCGCGGCGGTTCGGGATCGTCGTCCGGTACATCGGCACGTTGCGACCCTCTTCGATGTGGCGAAGCCCGATGCCTTCGCGCACCAGCATGTCCTCGAACGAGAACGAGCAGCCGATCGCGAACACGACGAAATCGTCGCGCCATAGCGCTTCGAGCGAATCGACACGCTCGGTCAGCCGGCCGTCCCGGTATACGTTGTAGCTCGGCACGTCGGTGCGGATGTCGAGATCCTCGCCGAGCACGTCGAGCCGGAACGCACCCGGTTCGCCGACGCCCAGCAGCGGGCATGCCTTCGGATTCGCCTGACAGAAGCGCAGGAAATCGTGCGCGTACGCATTCGGCAGGATCGCGAGATTCGCTTGCGCGAAGGGGCCGCACTGGCCGGCGGTCGGGTTGCGGAAGGCGCCGCTGCGCACGGACTGGCGGAATTCGGAAGGCGTCATGTTGGTCGTTGGCGGGTCGTGATGTCGTCGGGGTGACGCGGTTGCGTCAGCGGATACGGCGAAGAATAGAAAAGAAAAAATTTTGTCGCCAACGAGTTTTTTTGCGCCGCGTGTATAGAATTTCTTAACGGATCTTCGGGTTATCCCCGATCTCGTTCACTTTTCTTCACCGGCAAGCTGCGCGTGCCCCATCCGTCCGATCGCCATGAACACGCGTTTCCTCGAAACTTTCGTCACGCTCGCTAAGCTGCGCAACTTCCGCACGACGGCCGCCGCGCTGCACGCGACGCCGGCCGCGATCTCGCAGCGCCTGAAGGCGCTCGAGGACGAATTGCACACCGTGCTCGTCGATCGCGACAGCCGCGAATTCCGGCTCACGCCGAACGGCGAGTATCTGCTCGGCTATGCGAAGGCCGTCGTCGAAGCGACGCACGAGCTGCAGGCCGCCGCGGCCGGCGAGAGCGCGCTGCGCGGCAAGCTGCGGCTCGGCGTGATCGAGACGGTCGTGCACAGCTGGCTGCCGCACTACCTGCGCCGCCTCGCGGCCGATTATCCGCAACTGGAAATCGACCTGACCGTCGACGTAAGCGTCGTGCTGCAGCGCCGGCTGATGGCCGGCGAGCTCGATTTGATCATTCGCGTGGAAGGCAGCGACGAGGCGTCGGTCGTCTGCGACGCGCTCGCGAACTATCCGGTGCGCTGGATCGCGCGCACAGGGCTGCTGCCGAACGCGCGCACCGGCCTCGCTCGGCAGGTGCTGCGCCAGCCGATCCTGACCTATGGGCGCGGCACCGCGCCCCACCGCGCGCTCGAGGACATCGTGCGCACACTCGCGCACGCACATGGCGTGCCGCTGTCGGAGACGCGCATCACCGGCTCGCCGTCGATCTCGGTGATCGTGCAACTGGTGCGCGACGGCTTCGGCGTCGCCGCGATTCCGGTGCTGTTCGTCGATGCGCTGATCGAAAGCGGCGAAGTCGTCGAGTTGCCGCTGCAACCGTCGCCGCCTTCGATCGTCGTGTCGATGTCACGCCGCGCCGACGCGCCGAAGTTCGTGCACGGCGCGTCGATCGCCGCGCGGGCCGCGTGTCACGAGTATTGCGAGAAGAGCAACCGGTTGCTGGTCGAAGCGCTTTGATGATGCGCGGTGCGGCAGCGCGCCCGCCTTGGGCCCGGCATCAACCGGGAAGCGGCTGCGTCAGTGCGACCGGCCCGTCTGCGTGCCCGGCGCGAACTCGATGCCGCGCAGCACTTCCGCAAACTTCGCAATCCGCAGCACGGCGAACTGCTCGTGCGCAGCGGTTGCCGCGCTCGTGTTGCGCAACACGTCGCGCACCGCGACCAGCCGGTTCGGATCGGCGCCGACATCGCCGTCGCCGCTGACCGTCGACGTGACCGCCCAGATCGTCACCGTGCCGTCGGGTTCGACGCGGCCTGTCAGGTTGCGCAGGCCGTCCGTCGCCGGCGCCCACGGCAGCCCCGTCGCCGCGTTGTTGCCCATCGGGTAGCCCGCGACCGAATACGGCTGGCCGAGATTCAGCCCGTTCTGCAGCGTGTACGCGAGCTTCCATTGCTTCGTCGATGCGTCGTACACCCACTTCTGCAGGCCGGCGCCCGTCTGCGCGGCCGCATGCGAGTACAGGTCCTGGCCGCCCGTGTAGCCGTCGCCTTCGTCCGCGACGTATAGCGTGTTCGCGTCGGCGAACCACATCCCGAACGGATAGGACAGCGTCGTCGCGGTCTTGTTCGGCGTCGACGGGAAGCCGGCCAGCACGCACATGTTGTTCGGCAGACTGGTCGTCTGCAGCGACGCCGCGGTGTACGCGAGCGGCGCCGTCGGCAGCGCGGCTTTCGGCGACGGCACACCGATGCCCGACGGGCACGCGGTGCCGGTTGTGTCGACGAAGTAGACGGTGTTCACGCCGTTGCTGCCGCTGCCCTTCGTGTAGTACACGACGTTGTCGTGCACCGTGATCCCGCGGAAGTTGTCGTCCTTGCCGATCTTGTCGGCCTTCGCGCCGAGTTCCGTGACCGAGAAGCTCGCGAGCGGCATCGGCACGCCCGGCGTCTGCTGCGCTTCGTGCTGCTTCGCGCCGTCGATGAACTGCGCGCCCGCGCCGAGGATCACGTTGTCGGGCTGCGGGTTCGCGCCATTGCCGGCGTTGCCGGACGTGTAATAGATCTCCTGCCCGCTGCTGTTGTTCAGGATCGCCGCGCGGCCGTTGTTGCCGCTGTACGCATTCGTCTCGGTGAAGCGGAAATGCCCGTGACGATCGACGCGTGCGATCGCGCGATAGAAGGTCTGCCCGTCCGGGTTGGTCGTGTCGACGGCGGCCGGCGTGTTCGAGTTCGACACGTCGATCGCGTTGACCGGCGCGACATAGCCCATGAACGTCAGGTAGTTGCCGTCGGCGGACAAGTGCAGCCCGAGTTCCGACTTCGAGCTGAAGCTCGTCACGAGTTGATCGTGAGCGAAGCCATTCTGGACGCTGTTCGGCACTTCGAGCGTGCTGACGACGCCGCCCGCCGGCGTGATCTGGTCGAGGAAGATGCGCGACGTGATGCCGAAGTTGCCGTCGTAGCGGACGTTGTTCCACACATACGGATAGGTGCCGTCGTTCGGCGCGCCGGAAGCCGCACCGCAACCGCCGGTGGTCTTCGCGCAGTTCGGCGGCAGGATCGCGCCGGTCTGCACGTTGCTCGACACGTTGTCGTAGACGCTGCGGCTCAGCACCAGGAAGCCCGGCACGAAACGGCTGGCGTCGCCGTTGTCGCTCCGGGCGGCTTGCGCGCCGATGCTCGCGGCAATCAGGGTGAGCGCAACGGCGGGAACGGTACGATCGCGCAGCGCGCGGCGGCACTTCGCGGACAGGACGGGTTTCAGCATGGACAAGGCTCCGTACGACATCGAGTGGGGATGTTGTTGGTGAACAGACTGACGACGTGAAGCCCCGCCACCTTAGCCATGCTTGATGAAGAATTGATTGCGACCGATGCGGTGTAAACCAGCATGCCGATGCCGGCCGCTAACCGCATGAACCTTTCGTTATTGATATGTAATTCGAAGGAAACGAATCAGTCAGGATCACGTATACGTTCCGCGTGGCGCAGGTTGCCCCTCATGTGCTTGGGTGAGCTTGCCGTCGCCGTACTCGCGCAGCACCTGCGAGATCACCACGCGATAACCGTCGAGCCAGCGCGCCTGCTTCGCCTTCGCCTCCAGATGCGCGGGGTGCTGCATCAGTTGCCGCAGCGCCGCCTCCGATTCCCAGTAGTAGACGTTCTGGATCAGTCCCGCCTCGGCGTTCTCCCACGTCTCCTCGCCGAGATAGCCGGGCGTCGCGCGTGCCATGTCCGCGATCTGCCGATCGAGCCGATGGAATTCGTCGTCGTATTGCCCGGCGCGGAAAATGAAGGTCGATGCGTACATGCGCGCTCCGTCGGAGACGATTGAAAGAGCGCCAAGTGTAAGGCACGCGTGACGTGCCGCTGTCGTCACGCGGTGCGCTTGATCGGATCGTGTCGAGCGGCAAGCCACGCGTCGATGCGTGGGGCGCCGGCATGCGTGCGCGTCGAGGTTTCCATGGTTGCGGGCATCGCATCGAGCGCGTGCCGCGCGCGTTCGAGTGCCTCCGCGAAACCGCGCAACTCGCGTGTCGCCGGCCGGTCGTCGAGACGCCGGCGCGCGAGCGCCGCTTCGATACGTGCATCGATCAACGCGCGCTGCGCGTCGATGAAGTCGAGGCACAGCATGCGGCACTGCGCGGAGATCGATGCGGTCGCGAGCAGCACCGGCACGATCGACATCGTCAGGTAGCCGCCAGGTGCAAGCCGCGACAATGTCGCGCGGACTTGCGAGCCGCCGTCGATCAGCGATGCGAACACCGCGTCGCGCCACACCGCGCGCTCGAACACGAGCGCATCGCGAAACGTGTCGAGCGCCGCGCGATCCGCGACCTGCCCTGCCCTGCCCTGCCCTGCCGTGACCAGCGGTATCGACGATACCGGATTCGGCACATGCTAACGGGTACGGGAATATGCACGCTGATCCGATGGCGTCCATCTGCTCCGGACCGCGCCCATTTCGAGATGAATGACGGAATCCGCGACGCATAATCCCGTCGCACGTCACGACGAAAACGAGCGACCGTATCGCGCTCGAAACGCACATCGCATGACGCGTGTCGCAAATACCGCGAGCGGAAGCATCCCGCTCACCCAATGCCCTCTGGAGACCCGATGTCAAAAATCACGGACGTACTGAAAGTGCTGTCGACCTGCGAACCCTACCGCCCCGCAAAAGGCCTGTCGATGGAGCGGGCACGGAAAGCGGCGCGAATTCTGCTCGCGGGAGGCGGTGTCTGTTTCGTGCTGCTCGGCACATTGGCGCTTTGGCACAAGGCGGCCCCGGCACCATGGCAGCAGCACGTCGCCATCGTGTTTTACGTACTGACTGTCTTGTTCAGCCTGCTCTCCCTCATCGTCGAACCCGTCGCCGGCATCATCCAGATGTTTCGCTGGAAATCGGAAACGCTGAACACCATCACGCGCGAGGTGGAGACCGACGAGAAGCATGCACTGCTGCTGGCCGGTTACGACGACGGCACGCTCGAATATGCGCGGCATGTCCTGCAACTCAAGGTGAAGCGCCTCGACGCGCGCGTCGTGTCGTTCTTCGGCGGCGGAACGGCCGCCTATGCGCTGCTTGCCGTGACGCTCTCGAACATCAAGGACGCGGGCGGACTGCCGTGGTTGCAGAGTACGCTGACAAACGGATTCGTTTCCGGAAATTTCCTGAATACCGCCATCGTATGGGGCATTGCATTGGTCTTCGGGCTGTCCGTCGGCTCGATGGCTTTGAAGGTGGTCCAGTCGCGCTACGTCTATCAGGTCGAACTGATCGAACTCGTGCTGCTGCATCGAACGATGGCGAAGGCGGCCAGGCATGCTTGACGTAGTCGGCACGGCGGATCGTGCGCAACCGCGCATCTGGCGTGCTCATCCGGCACGCCGCTCAGCCAGCGGCATCGCCCGCCGCGATGCAATCCGCAACCCGAGCACGCCGCCGACGAGCAGCGCCACGGCGACCAGCAGCAGCGCGAGATCGTACGAATGCGTCACGTCCTTGATGTGTCCCATCACCGGCGGCAGCGCAAGCCCCGCGATGTTCGCGACCGCGTTGATCAGCGCGATCGACGCGGCGGCCGTGAGGCCCGATACGTATTCGGTCGTCACGGCCCAGAACACCGGCGTCGCGGCCCAGTTGAATCCGACCGCGAACACGAGCAATGCATACGCAACGGGCAGCATGGGCGTATAGATCGCACCGGTCAGCAGCGCACCGGCCAGCAGCATCGGCACGCCGAGATGCAGCGCGCGTTCGCCGCCGAGATCCGAATGCCGGCCGTTCAGATACATCGCGATGCACGCGAACAGGAATGGCAGTGCGGACAGGCTGCCGACCGCGAAGCTCGATTGCCCCGACAGGCTCTTCACCAGCAACGGCAGAAACAGCGTGAGGCCGATCGTGCCGAAGGCCTGCAACAGCCAGAACGCCGCCAGCGCCCACACCTTGCCGTCGCCGAACGCGCGCCGCAATGCCGCGCCGTGCGACAGGTGCTCGCGCGGCGCGCCGTCGCGCAGCGCCGCTTCTAGCCACGCGCGCTCGTCGGCCGGCAGCCAGCGTGCATGCGCGGGCGTATCGGGCAGCTTCCGCCATACGACGATCCCGAGCAGCAGCGCGGGCACGCCTTCGAGCAGGAACAGCCAGCGCCAGCCTTCGACGCCAAGCACGCCGTTCAGGTTCAGCAGCGCGCCGGACAGCGGCAACCCGATCACCGACGCGAGCGTCGCGCCGATATAGAAGAACGACATCGCCCGTGCACGATCGCTTTGCGGATACCACGCGGACAGGTAATAGATGATGCCCGGCGTGAACCCCGCTTCGGCTGCGCCCAGCAGCAGGCGCATCGCATAGAGCTGGCCCGGCGTATGCACCGCGCTCATCCCGGCCGCGACGATGCCCCACGTGATCATGATGCGGGCGATCCAGCGGCGTGCGCCGACACGCGCGAGGAATAGATTGCTCGGTACTTCGAAGATGATGTACGTGACGTAGAACAGCCCCGCGCCGAGGCCATACATCTGTGCGCTGAGGCCGAGATCCGCATTCATCTGCAGCGCCGCGACCGAGATGTTCGAACGGTCGATGTATGCGACGAGGTACAGCAGCATCAGAAACGGAATAAGGCGCAGGTTCAGGCGCCGCATCGTCGCGGCGTGCAACTGCGGGACGGCAGCATTCATCGACTTGTCTCCTGGATCGTCTCGCGGGACGGGCGGATGCCGCGCATGATCGCGACATCGTCGCGCCGCGTGAAGCGCGGCGTCATGCGAAGCAGTCTAGGAGTCGCGCGAAATGCGCGTCAATTATCGGGACGCAGTCTCGATATGTGAGAAATACCGGCGAGTTAGTACCGCATCACGAGATACAACCCCGCGGCCGCAAGCGCCATCCCCGGCCACGCGAGCGCACCGACCGTTTCGCCGAGCACAATGAGCGCGATCAACGCGGTGGCCGGCGGAATCAGGAAAAACAACGCCGACACGCGCGACGCCTCGCCGTATCGCACCATCGCGAGCAGCAGCGAAATCGCGATCAGCGAGTTGCAGATCACGAGATACGCGAGCGACCCGGCGAGCCCCGCAGTCCAGTTCACGTGCATCGGTTCGAGTGCGAACGCGAGTGGCGCGGTCACGGCGAGGCCGACGGTGTACTGCACGAGGTTCGCGGTAACCGGATGAACGTCGGTGCCGAAGCGCTTTTCCCACAGCGTGCCGCCGGTGATCGATGCGAGCGCAAGCAATGCGAACACCAGCGCCCACGACGACGACACCGCGACCGACGATCGCGCGAGGATGACGATCACGGCGCCCGCTGCGCCGAGTGCGAGCCCGACCCAGCGCAGCACGCCGACCCGCTCGCCGGCGATCATCGGCGCGAGCAGCCCGACGAGAATCGGCTGCTGCGACGTGACGAGCGCGACGGCCCCGGCCGACATGCCGAGCTTCAGGCTCAGATACGTGAACGAGAAATAGCCGGCCTGCAACAGCAAGCCGACGACGACAAGATTGCGCCATTCGCCACGCGTACGCGGCAACGCGGGGCGCAGCCACAGGAACGGCCCGACGAGCAGCGCGACGACGCACGCGTAGCGCAGCGCGAGAAACGTGAGCGGATCGGCGTCGCGCAAGCCCAGCTTCAGGAACACGAAGCCGCTCGCCCACAGCAGCAGGAACAGTGCAGGGGCGACGCGCAGCCAGCACGGTTGCGGTGTCGCCATCGGCGGATCGCTCGTCGTCATGTGCGCTCGCCCTGGATGGCCTGATGATTGTCTGCACCGCATGCGAACGGGCGCATCATCGACGGATCAGGCGGGATACGGCAGTCGTCACGGTGCCGGCGACGATCACGATCTGCAGTGTCCTGCTCATCACGGCGTGCCCCCGAATAGGAATTGTGCGGTGATCATACGCCGCGTCGACCGATCCTGCGTCGTCGCTACGGAGCGGGCACGACGCGCGGCGGCACGCGCTCGCCGTCAGCGTCGTCCGAGGCCAGCATGCGCGGAATCTCGTCGACGAATGCATCAATGACGACGCGCACCTTCGACGGCACATGCCGCGACGCCGGCCGCACGACGAACACTTCGGCGCCCGACGTGCTCTCGCTGTCCATCACGAGCGCGAGACGGCCGTCGCGCACGTACGGCGCCATCAACCAGCACGGCAGCCACGCGAGGCCCGCCCCGGCCGCGGCCGCGTCGGCGATCGCCTGCAGGTCGTCGAACCGCAGGCGGCCGGCCGGGCGATGGTCGTGCACCGCGCCGTCCGCGCCGATGATCCGCCATGGCGTCGGCTGCCCGCCGCGCGAATACGCGATGCCGACATGCGACGCGAGTGCGTCGAGCCCCGACGGCCAGCCATGACGATCGAGATACGCGCGCGATGCGCAGATACCCATGCGCTGTACGCCGAGCTTTCGGCCGACCAGCGCGCTGGTGTCGGCCAGCGCGCCGATCCGCACTGCGACGTCGAAGCCGTCGTTGACGAGATCGGCGACGCGATCGCTGAACGACACGTCGATTTCAAGTCGCGGATAGCGCTCGACGAGGCGCCGCACGACGGGCGCCACGCATTGCCGGCCGAACAGCACGGGCACACTGATTCGCACGCGCCCGGCCGGCTCGCGCCGGCCCGCGTCGAGCGCGGCCTCCGTCTCGCCGAGTTCGGCCAGCAGCCGCCGGCACTGCTCGTAATAGACGAGCCCTTCGTCGGTCAGGCCGAGCTGGCGCGTCGTGCGCTGCAGGAGCCGCGCGCCGAGACGCTGTTCGAGCCGCGCGACGATCTTCGCGACGGCCGAGCGCGTCATGCCGAGGCGCAGCGCCGCCGCCGCGAAGCTGCCTGACTCCACGACGTCGACGAATTCGGCGACGCCTCTCAGCCGCTCATCCATGTAATTCCGCTCCGGTGGGGTGACAGAGTTGTGTCCACTACGGCAACAATCAGTGGCCGAATTCTCGCCAATGCGTCCCGTCGCGCGACACTATGATAGTCCGCTCTACCTGGAAAAAGGAGTCGACATGCATGCATGGCAAGTCAAACCGGGCGACGGCGTTGCCGGGCTCCGGCGCATCGACGCGACGCTTCGTCCGGTCGGCCCGACCGACGTCGTCGTGAAGATCCACGCGGCTGCGCTGAACTATCGCGACCTGATGTTCGCGCGCGGCGACTATCTCGGCATCGGCACCGACGCGCTGATCCCGGTCGCCGACGGTGCCGGGGAAGTCGTCGAAACCGGTCGCGACGTCACGCGGTTCAAGCCGGGCGATCGCGTGATCAACACGTATTTCCCGCACTGGATCGACGGGCCGCCCACGCAGCGGAAAGTCTCGGGGTCGCCCGGCTCGCATTTCGACGGCGTGCTCGCCGAACGCTTCGTCTCCGACGAAGCCGCACTGGTCGCGATTCCCGCGCATCTCGACTACGCCGAAGCGGCGACGCTGTCGTGCGCGGGCATCACCGCGTGGAATGCGCTGTTCGTCGACGGCGGGCTGGGACCGGGCGCAACCGTCGTGCTGCTCGGCACGGGCGGCGTGTCGATCATTGCGCTGCAACTCGCCCATGCGGCCGGACTGCGCACGATCGTGACCTCGTCGAGCGATGCAAAGCTCGAGCGCGCCCGCGCACTGGGTGCGGACGCAACGATCAACTATCGCGCGACACCCGAATGGCAACATGAAGTGCTGCGCCTCACCGGCGGCGCGGGCGCGGATCTTGTCGTCGAAGTCGGCGGGCGCGATACGCTGCCGCGCTCGATCGCCGCGACGAAAATCGGCGGCATCGTGTCGATCATCGGCGGTCTCAGCAGCTTCGGCGGCCCGGCGCTCGATCTGCTGTCGCTGATCGGCGGCGTCCGGCAACTGCACGGCTTCATGGTCGGCAGCCGCGCGATGCTCGACGACGTCGTGCGACTGGTCGACGCGAAGCGGATCAGGCCGGTGGTCGATCGCGTGTTCGGCTTCGACGAAGCGCCGCAGGCCTACGCGTACCTGCAGTCGGGGCAGCATTTCGGGAAAGTCGTAATTCGCGTCGCCTCGTAACGAAGGAAGGCGGCTTGGGCCGCCTTCTTCCCCCTCCGCCGCTCAACCGCCCCGCCTCGCTCCCCTGTCCATAGCGCATTCGCGCAAATGCTTTTCCGAATCCGTTATTGGATCGCGTCGCCGCGCGTTTTTATACTCGTCAGCACTCTCTGATGAAGAGTGCCAGCCAATTTCGACGCAACAGAACAGGACGAAAAGATGAGCCTACGCCCCTTGCACGACCGGGTCATCGTGAAGCGACTCGACCAGGAAACCACCACCGCCTCGGGCATCGTGATCCCCGACAGCGCCGCTGAAAAACCCGACCAGGGCGAAGTGATCGCCGTCGGCCCCGGCCGCAAGGATGCGGACGGCCAGCGCATCGTGCCCGACCTGCAGGTCGGCGAACGCGTGCTGTTCGGCAAGTACGCGGGCCAGGCCGTCAAGGTGGACGGCAACGAATTCCTGGTGCTGCGCGAGGAAGACATCGTCGCGGTCGTCAATCAATAACGGAGTGCAATCATGGCAGCGAAGGAAATCATTTTCAGCGACGTCGCCCGCGCGAAGCTGACCGAAGGCGTCAACATTCTCGCGAACGCGGTGAAGGTCACGCTCGGGCCGAAGGGCCGCAACGTCGTGCTCGAACGCAGCTTCGGCGCACCGGTCGTCACGAAGGACGGCGTGTCGGTCGCGAAGGAAATCGAACTCGCGGACAAGCTGCAGAACATCGGCGCGCAGCTCGTTAAGGAAGTCGCGTCGCGCACCAGCGATGCCGCCGGCGACGGCACGACGACGGCCACCGTGCTTGCGCAGGCGATCGTGCGCGAAGGCCAGAAATACGTCGCGGCCGGTCTCAATCCGCTCGACCTGAAGCGCGGGATCGACAAGGCGGTTGCAGCGGCCGTCGACGCGCTGAAAAAAATCAGCAAGCCGACCACCACCAGCAAGGAAATCGCGCAGGTCGCGACAATCTCCGCGAACGGCGAGGAATCGATCGGCCAGCGCATCGCCGAAGCGATCGACCGCGTCGGCAAGGAAGGCGTGATCACCGTCGAGGACGGCAAATCGCTCGCCGACGAACTCGACGTCGTCGAAGGATTGCAGTTCGATCGCGGCTATCTGTCGCCGTACTTCATCAACAATCCCGACAAGCAGATCGCCGAGCTCGAGAACCCATACATCCTGCTGCACGACAAGAAGGTCTCGAACATTCGCGACCTGCTACCGGTGCTCGAACAGGTCGCGAAGTCGGGCCGTCCGCTGCTGATCATCGCGGAAGACGTCGAAGGCGAAGCGCTCGCGACGCTGGTCGTGAACAACATTCGCGGCATCCTGAAGACGGTCGCGGTCAAGGCGCCGGGCTTCGGCGATCGCCGCAAGGCGCTGCTCGAGGACATCGCGATCCTGACCGGGGGGCAAGTCGTCGCCGAGGAAACGGGTCTCACGCTCGAGAAGGCGACGCTCGCCGAACTCGGCCAGGCGAAGCGTATCGAGGTCGGCAAGGAAAACACGACGGTAATCGACGGTGCGGGCGACGCGAAGAACATCGAGGCGCGCGTGAAGCAGATTCGCGTGCAGATCGAAGAGGCGACGTCCGACTACGACCGCGAAAAGCTGCAGGAACGCGTCGCGAAACTCGCGGGCGGCGTCGCGGTGATCAAGGTCGGCGGAGCGACCGAGATCGAGGTCAAGGAGAAGAAGGATCGCGTCGACGACGCGCTGCATGCGACACGCGCGGCCGTCGAGGAAGGTATCGTGCCGGGCGGCGGCGTCGCGCTGATCCGCGTGCGGCAGGCAATTCGCGAGCTGAAGGGTGCGAACGCCGATCAGGATGCGGGCATCAAGATCGTGCTGCGCGCGCTCGAGGAACCGCTGCGCCAGATCGTCGCGAACGCGGGCGAGGAATCTAGCGTGGTCGTCGCGAAAGTCGCGGAAGGCACGGGTAACTTCGGCTACAACGCGCAGACTGGCGAATACGGCGACCTCGTCGAATCGGGTGTGCTCGATCCGACCAAGGTCACGCGCACGGCACTGCAGAACGCGGCGTCGGTGGCCGGGCTGCTGCTGACGACCGATGCGACCGTGTTCGAAGCGCCGAAGGATGCGGCACCGGCCGCCGCGCCGGGCGGCCCGGGTGCGGGCGGGCCGGGATTCGATTTCTGACGATGTGCCGCGACGTGCCGGTTCATCGGCACGCCCGGCGATTCCGAAGCGATGCAACGCGTGGCGACGCAAGTCGTCACGCGTTTTTTTATGGATCGCCCCGCGCACGGGTCCGGCGCGGCGCCCGAAGTAAGATGAGCACTCATTCCGCCGCATCGCCCTGAAAACCATGTACGCCGCGAAAAGAGGCGATGTGGTCAGCATGACGAACCCGAAATCCGTCGCGTTCTACGGCAGTATCTTCGCGTTGAGGGTGCCGGCGCACGCGTCGGCATGGCTCGAACTCACGGTCGTCGCGCGGTCGGTCGGGATCTCGGGCGCGTGGTCTTGCACGATGGCGCTGCTCGCATCGAACCCGTCCGTGCGCCTGCTGCTGACTCGGCGCAAGGCCGTGCTCGATACGACAGCCGGGTTGCCGCTGATGGGGCTCGGCGGAAAGAAGCCGGCGGGGCGCTGATCGGCATCGCGTTCGCGCATCGCTACCAAAAAAGGCCGCCTGTAGCGCCCCGTTACCGGGAGCCACAAGCGGCCTTCTCGCGTGCAGCGCGATTCAGCGGCGCGTCGCCAGCCTCTTCACGACACGCACGAGCGCATCGACTTCATCGCACGTGTTGTAGAACGCCAGCGACGGCCGCACCGTCGCATCGAGCCCGAAACGCCGCAGGATCGGTTGCGCGCAGTGATGCCCCGAGCGCACCGCGATGCCCTCTTCGTTCAGCGCCTGACCGACTTCCTCGGTCTCGTAGCCCTTCAGCACGAACGACAGCACACTCGCCTTGTCGCGCGCGGTGCCGACGAGCCGCACGCCCGGCACCGGCGCGAGCACGCTGGTTGCATACGCAAGCAGGTCGTGCTCGTAGCGCGCGATGTTCTCGATGCCGACGCGGCTCACGTAATCGAGCGCAGCCCCCAACCCCACCGCATCCGCGATGTTGCCGGTGCCGGCCTCGAAGCGGTTCGGCGGCTGCTGGAACACCGTGCGCTCGAACGTCACGTCCGCGATCATGTTGCCGCCGCCCTGCCAGGGCGGCATGTCGTCGAGAATCGCACGCTTGCCGTACACAACGCCGATCCCGGTCGGCCCGTAGATCTTGTGTCCCGAGAACACGAAGAAATCCGCATCGAGCGCCTGCACGTCGACGCGCATGTGCGAGATCGACTGCGCGCCGTCGACGAGCGCCTTCGCGCCCGCGCGATGCGCGAGCTCGACGATCTCCTTCACCGGCACGACCGTCCCGAGTGCATTCGACACCTGCGTCACGGACACGATCTTCGTGCGATCGTTGAGCAGCTTCCGGTATTCGTCGAGCAGCACCTGCCCCGAATCGTCGACCGGAATCACGCGCAGCTTCGCACCCTTCTGCGCGGCGAGTTGCTGCCACGGCACGATGTTCGCGTGATGCTCGAGATGCGACACGACGATCTCGTCGCCTTCGCCGACGTTCTGCACGCCCCACGTCTTCGCGATCAGGTTGATCGCCTCGGTGGTGCCGCGCACGAACACGATCTCGTCCGGCGACGAAGCGCCGATGAAACGCCGCACGGTGTCGCGCGCATGCTCGTACGCATCCGTCGCGCGGCCCGCCAGTGCATGCGCGGCGCGGTGGATGTTCGAGTTCTCGTGTGCATAGAAATATGCGAGACGGTCGATCACGGCCTGCGGCTTGTGCGTCGTCGCCGCGTTGTCGAACCAGACGAGTTGCTTGCCGTTCACGCGCTCCTGCAGGATCGGGAAATCGCGGCGAATCGCGTTCACGTCGAACGGCGGGTGCGCACCGCGATGCAGGGTGCCCCGCGGTTCCGCGGCGTGCGCATCGTCGATGAAGTAACGCGGCACGTCCGCGCCCGACGCGCGCCCAGCCGGCACGTCGCGATGCACGGCGAGCAGGTCGCGCAGCGCGTCGTCGCCCGGCAACCCGAACGCTTCAGGCGACGCGAGCCCGTTCGACGGCACGACGATGTCCTGCGGCGTCGCCTGCCAGCCTTGCAGCGAACCGTCGGTGAAATAGTACGGCGACGCAGCCGGCGCACCCTTCACCGCGCCTTCCGATACTGCCCCGCTCGCCTGCGGCACGCCGAGCGCGGCGCCGCCGACGCGCGGCTCGAATGCGGGCGCGATCGACACCGCGTTGTCGGGCAGCCCGTTCTGCGCGGCCGCATGCGGCGCGAGCGCAGGCACGCGGTTTCCCAGCGACAGCACGTGCGTCGGCGCGGACGGCGCGAGGTTTGCGCCGGGCGCCTTGCCTTGCGGCAGCGCGAGCCCCGGCACGCCGGTGCCCGTGCCGCCCGGCCCCGCGAGCGGCGAGCCGGCGGGCGCCGGGTTGCTCACCGACGCGAGGATCGGCGCGGCCGCCGGCAATGCGGACGGCACGCCGCCGACCGCCCCGCTGCCCGCCGACAGCCCTGGCGCGGTGGCCTGCCCGGGCGGCGTCGCGAAGAACTCCGACGCGAGCCGCGCGAGTGCCGCCGGGTCGGGCAGGCCCGCCGGCAGCGGCGCGTGCGGCAGCGCGAGCGCGTCGCTGCTTGCCGAGCCGGGATTAACGGTAGGTGTCGGGATAGTCATGGTACTTGGCGATTTCGACGTCATCGAGGACAGCCAGCGCATCCGGTGAATGGACCGCGAGCGAGCAGTACAGCGAGATCAGGTACGACGCGATCGCCTGGTTGTTGATCCCCATGAAGCGCACCGACAGGCCCGGCCCCTGCTCGCCCGCGACGCCCGGCTGATAGAGGCCGACGACGCCCTGGCGCTTGTCGCCGACGCGCACCAGCAGAATCTTGGTCTTGCCGTCCGCGACAGGCACCTTGTCCGACGGGATCAGCGGAATGCCGCGCCACGTGAGGAATTGCGAGCCGAACAGGCTGACCGTCGGCGGCGGCACGCCGCGCCGCGTGCATTCGCGGCCGAACGCGGCGATCGCGAGCGGGTGCGTGAGGAAGAACGCGGGTTCCTTCCACACCTTGGTCAGCAGCTCGTCGAGATCGTCCGGCGTCGGTGCGCCCGTCAGCGGGAAGATCCGCTGTTCGTCGGTCACGTTCGCGAGCAGACCGTAATCCGGGTTGTTGATCAGCTGGCTTTCCTGCAGCTCCTTGATCGTCTCGATCGTCAGGCGCAGCTGCTCCTTGATCTGGTCATGAGGACTGCTGTAGAGATCGGAGATGCGCGTATGCACGTCGAGCACCGTGCTCACCGCATTCAGGAAATACTCGCGCGGCTGTTCTTCGTACGGCACGAAGGTCTGCGGCAGCACGCTTTCGTCCTCGAGCTGCGTGCATGCGGCGCGCACGGCCTCCGGGTTCTTCACCTGGTTCAGGCGATAGATGCCGGCCTCGACCGGCACCCATTGCAGCAGATGGGTCAGCCAGCGCGGCGTGATCGTGGAAAGCTGGGGGACGGTCTTGGTAGCGTTCGCTAGTTGGCGGGCGGCGTGATCGCTCAGCGCGGCCGTGCCGCTTGCAACGGTCGACATGTGTGGCTCCGGATTCTTAAGATGAAAAACGGGATTGCTTATGACGCTTGGTGATTATCGGAAGCACGCACCTGCCGGCTCAACATGCTATAGCCGTCACACGGCACAACCGAAGGGGAAAAACCGGGATGCCGTCAGGTGACGTACACCCCGGGCAGCAGCGTCGAGATCGACACGTCGAATGCGCGTGCGATCTTGTCGGCGGTAACGATCGATGCGATCGCCTCGCCGCGCTCGATCTCGCCGACATACGAACGGTTCAGCCCCGCGTGTTCGGCGAGTTGCTCCTGCGACCACGTCCGTGCTTCGCGCAGCTTGCGCACGTTGGCGCCGAAGTGCTGGATCAGGTCGCTCATGTCGTCACCTGCGTGTCGGGCACCGGCTCAGCCGGCTCGCGCCGCGTGCGCGGTGCGGCATTCGCTTCGCTGCGCAGCACGGCCTGCGTGACGTTCGCGCCGGCCGGCACGTCCTGCGTGAGCCACACGTTGCCGCCGATCACCGCGCCGCGGCCGATCGTGACGCGGCCCAGGATCGTTGCACCTGCATAGATCACGACGTCGTCCTCCACGATCGGATGGCGCGCGAGCCCTTTCTCCAGATGGCCGGCCGCATCGCGCGGGAAACGCTTGGCTCCGAGCGTGACGGCCTGGTACACGCGCACGCGCTCGCCGATGATCGCGGTCTCGCCGATCACGACGCCCGTGCCGTGATCGATGAAGAAGCCGCCGCCGATGCGCGCGCCCGGATGAATGTCGATGCCGGTTTCCGCGTGAGCCTGCTCGGCGATGATCCGCGCGAGCAGCGGCAACCCGAGCCGGTACAACTCGTGCGCGAGCCGATGATGGATCATTGCGAGAATGCCGGGATAGCAAAGCAGCACTTCGTCGACGCTGCCCGCGGCCGGATCGCCATGGAACGCGGCCAGCACGTCGCTGTCGAGCAGCCGGCGGATATCCGGCAAGCGCGCGGCGAATGCCTGCACGGCCGTGGACGCCGTTTCGTCGATCCGTGCGTCGGCGTTGCGTTGACGCGCGGCGTAGCGCAACTCCAGCGTCACTTGCGCGAGCAGCGCGTTCAATGCCGCGTCGAGTGCATGGGCCACATAGAAGTTCTCGCTTTCCTGGCGCAGGTCGGGTGGCCCGAGCCGCATCGGGAACAGCACGCCCTTCAGCGCGCCGATGATCTGCGCAAGCGCCTCGCGCGCCGGCAGGTCGCGCCCGCCCGGTTCGAGTGAGCGCCGCTGCTTCTCGCGCCATGCGCGGCGCTCCGTCTGCAGCGACTGAACGATGTCGTCGATTTCGAATGCGGCCATGCCGACTTCTCCCCGTAACGGCCGTGACTCAGTCCTGCGCCCACGGCAGGTCGCGATAGCGCCAGCCGTTCCGGCCGCCGCGATGCTGCCGCTCGTCGAGGTCGCCCTCGAACCCTTCGAGCACGTTGAATACCTGCGTGAACCCGGCCTTCGCCGCGGCCTCGGCCGCCTGCGCGGACCGGTTGCCGCTGCGGCACAACAGCAGCACCACCGCGTCCTTGCCGGTCTTCGCTTCCAGTTCGCGCACGAAGCGCGGGTTGCGCGTCAGGCTCGTGCCGGTCGCCCACGGCACATGCAGCGACTCCGGCACGTGGCCGACGAATTTGCGTTCCTCCGCGGTGCGCACGTCCACCAGCAACGCGTCGCCGGCGGAGAACAGCGCCCACGCCGCTTGCGGCGCCACGCCGCCCGCGTAAGGCGTGCCCGCCGATGCGGCCGCCGCGCGGGCGTCCTCGAGCGCCTGCTGTGCGGCGGTTCGTTCTTCCAATGCAAAAGTCATGACGCTTCCTTGTTCTCGCAGATTCGTATGAACAAACACCCTGGGAATGCGGCCGGTGCAGCTTGCGTGCTGTCTATAGCCGTCAGCCCCACTATGCGAGCGCGCTCGGGGAAGCAGAACCAATAAAAATTCATTTCCTAATCAGCGGCGCGTGAAATGCAATAGCAGAGGACCGCTATTGGGGCGGGGTCGTGCGGGGGATGTGAAGAGATGACCGTTCGATGTCATGCATCGAAGGCTTTTGAAAGGCGTCCGAGCCGTGAAGTCACGAGCGGCGCGCTGCGCGTCGTCATGGAATTGAAACGAGCACTGCAACCGCGAGGATCCGGGTAGCTTTCATGAGCGCGCTCCCTGGAGGAAGTCGGGTATCGATCACCGGGCGCCCGACGCGAAGGTCTGGCACCGAACTTTTGCTGCGTGTCGACAGCAGAACCCGCTCACGTATCCGGCATGTTTCAGCAACATGGCGTCAGCACGATCCGATGCTTCTGAAGCGGCGATAGATCCAGTGCGATACAAACATGCCGGTCTTACCTCGCTTGCACGGACGATAACGATTCAGGCGCTGCAAGGTACAGACGCAGTGTCGTACGCACGCGCGTCACACGACTTCATCACCGGATAACGCACCTGACAGACGAATCGGATCGAGAGGTCGCGCGTATCTACATTCATGAAGCAATGCGAAGCATTCTCGCCTGAAACACATTCTGACAATCCCCGTTCATTGCCACGGCCTTTGCGCGCATTTTTCCGGAATCGGCGTTTTTCCTGTGACCCAAAATCGTTATGCTTGCCGCCTCGTTCCGGTTCTTCATTGATTCGGATACTTATCGATTATTTCGATATCGATCCGATGACGGAGAAACGTATCAGGCCTGTCAAGGAGTCTGGATGACCGATTCATTTCCCGATCCGCGACCGGTAGCGGACACACCCACCGACGAACCGGCCACTGAGGCCGGGTTGCCTGACGCACCTGCGTCGCGCCCTGAACCGCCATCGATCATCGTCGGCCGTGTCGAAGG
>NZ_QTPY01000041.1:0-32381 GCF_003857765.1 Burkholderia sp. Bp9016 | reverse complement strand
AGCTGATCGACCGCCAGATCGAGGTCTGGGAGTACCCGGATGGGCGGATCGAACTCCGGGCTGACGATCGTGTGTTGGGCTGTTCGTCACCCAGGTATAGCCGCCCCCCTCCGCAGATGTCAGGAAGCCGCACGACGGATTCGCGACGACATTGACCCACGGCATCGGCGTGCATTGCCCGGGCTGCAGGATCACGACGTATTCGCGGCCGCCGCGCGCGAAACCGCCGATGCCGTTGAAGTACTCGAGACCGACGCCGGCCTGTGCGCCCTTCGGTGGCAGAATCGCAGACGGTAGCAGCGGCGGGCTCGCGGCATCCGGGCGCGCGGGCAGCGGCGAAGCCCCGAGGCGCCGCAATTGATCCACCAGCCGGCCGTTGCGCGCGGCGAGCACGGCCCGCGCAGCGGCCGGAAACAGGGCGCGCGCCGCCACCGTCATCAGGTCTTCACGCAGCACGAAAATACTGCCACGTCCGGCTTCGCCCGGCGGCTGCCGGGGTCGCACCAGCCCCTCGAGCGCCGCCTGCAAATCCTGCACATACGACGCCGCGCGCTCGTTGATAATGACCAGATCGACCTCGAGCCGCTTCATCCGCCAGTACTCGTGCGCGCGAATCAACTGTCGTACCATGGCGATGTGCTCGATGTCGTCGATCCGGACAAGCAGTATCGGCAGATCCCCCGATACGCCATGCGTCCATAACGGTGACGCGCCCACGCCGCCCGACGCCGATACCGCCGCCGCATGGCGCAGCAGCGTGGCGGAGCCCGGCCGCATCGACGCATCGCTGTAGAGCATGTATCCAGCCAGTTGCTGGAACAACGCGGCCTCGTCGAGGCTCACCGCGCTGTGCCGCAGTTGCACCTGCGCCTGGGTCCACGCGAGCATCGCCGCACGCGCGAACGATTCACCGTCGCGATGCTTGTCGACCAGATCGAGCAACTGCGCGCGCGAATCCGCGACGATGGTCCAGTAGACGATGCTCGCCTTCGCGCCCGGCTCGATGCGCATCTGCCGCCGCAACGTGAACGCAGCGTCCAGCACCGCGCCTTCGGAAGCACTCAGCGCACGCCGTTCGGTCAGCACAAGCGGCAAGTGAACGCTGCGCCCGCGTCCGATGACACGCAATCGATCGGTATCGAATTCTTCCGCGCCGACGGTTTCGCCGGCAGTCACCGCCAGATGAGCGGCCCAAACCTCCGCCTCGTTCGGCGAGCGCTTGCGGCGTGTCGCCAGAATTGCGCCGGACGCCGGCATGTACTCGGTCTCGATGAACAGCTTCGAGAATGCGGGATGCGCGTGATCGGCGGCGGCTGGCGCCAGCACGATTTCCGCGTACGACGTAAATTCGATCACCCGCGGCCGGGCGCCCGTGTTGGCCACCGACACCCGACGCACCTCTGCGTCGTCCTCGGCGGATACCACCACCTCGAGCGACGTCGTCAAGGTGCCGTCGCGACGCACGAACTCGGCGCGATCCTCGGTGAACGTCACGTCGTAGCTGTCCGGTGCCACGCCAGTGGGCTGCCACGTGGCCGACCAGACGTCGCCGTTCTCGGCGTCTCGCAGATACAGATAGCTGCCCCAATCGTCGCGCGTCGCGTCCTCCCGCCAGCGCGTAACGGCCAGATCGTCGCGACGGCTGTAGCCGGACCCTGCGGCCGTGAGCATCACGGCATAGCGGCCGTTGGACAGCAGATGCGTGACCGGGGCGGGATCGTTCGCGGACAGCAGGCGTCGCGCGACGCCTGCATCGATTCCATGCATCCTGCCGGCGGGGCGCGTGTCGACCCGCGGCCGCCCTGCCGCGACCCGGCCCGGCACCCGCTCCTGCAACAGCAGCTCGGTGGCTCGAGCGGCCGGTTCCGCATGGAAGAAGGTGCGAATGCGCCCGCCCAGCAACGCATTGGCGATCGACACAATCGACATGCCCTGGTGATGCGCCATGAACGCCTGCACGATGGCAACCGGCACGCCTTCCGGCACGCGCGCGGGCGTATAGTCGAGCGCTTCGTAGAAGCCGAAGCGCCCGCACGCGCCGGCCGTGCGCAGCCGTTCGAAGTTGCACGCGGCGGCATGCGGCGCGACCATCGCCGCAAGCGCGGTCGCATAGGGCGCGACCACCAGATTCTGGTCGAGATCGCGCTTGAGCCCCAGCTCCGGCACGCCGAAGCTCGAATACTGATAGGTCAGCTCGATGTCGCGCGTGTTGTATGCCGACTCGGACATGCCCCACGGTAGCCGCAGCCCGTCGCCATAGGCGATCTGCCGACGCACCACCAGATGGTTGGTCCGCGCGAGCAGGCTGCTGTCCGGCGCGCGCATCACGAGCGACGGCATCAGGTATTCGAACATCGATCCCGACCACGAGACCAGCGCAGCGCCGTGCCCGATCGGCGTTGCCAGGCGGCCTAGCCGGAACCAGTGGCGCGTCGGGACATCCCCTTTCGCGATCGCGACGAAACTCGCCAGGCGAGCCTCCGACGCCAGCAGGTCGTAGTTGCCCGGATCGCGCTGCCCGTCGGCCACGGCGTAGCCGATCGAAAGCAGGTTCCGCACCGGGTCGAGCAGAAAGCCGAACTCCATCGCATAGGCCATCTGCAACGCGGAATCGGCCAGCATCTGAAGGCGCTTGTTCAGCACGTCCGCTTCGTCCGGCGTGCGCGTCGCGTCACGACAATGCCCTTGCACCACGTGCTCCAGCGCCTGCGCCCAGAACAGCACGTCGTCGACGTCGCCACCCCGCACCCGGCCGACTTCGTCCATCAGCGCGCGCGCGACGTCGGCGACTGTCGCAGCGAGGATCGTGATCGCGTTCCATTCCGTCGCGGCGCGGCCATCCGTCGCGGCGAGCGTGTCCTCCAGTTCAGTCGCGGCCCGCTCGAATTCGCAGTGCAAGGTCGTCCGGGCGTCGCCATTTCGGCACACAGCCTTGCGCAACAGCGCCAGCGTATCGCCGATCCCTTCATGCGCGGCCTGCCGTCCCACCCCAGTGGGCTGATTCGCCCACGCCCGGCAACCGTTGCCGAGCGCGATCAGGTGCCCGGCGAGATTGCCGCTGTCGACCGACGACACATACCGCGGTTCGAGAGGCCGCAGGTCGCGAGTGTCGTACCAGTTGTAGAAATGGCCACGATAGCGCGACATCAGCCGCATCGTCGCGAGAGTCGCCTCCAGCCGCGACACCGCGTCCAGCGTGCCAAGCCAGCCGAACTCGCGGGCGCTGACGACGGACAACAGGTACAGCCCGATGTTGGTGGGCGAAGTGCGGTGCGCGCAAACGGGCTTCGGGTCCTCCTGGAAATTGTCCAGCGGCAGCATCTGATCGTCCGCCGTCACGAACGTCTCGAAATAACGCCAGGTCCGGCGCGCGTCGCGCCGCAGTTGACGCGCATCGTGCGGAGTCACCGCCAACTCGCCCGCCGGCCGCGGTGCACGGCTCAACCAGTAGGCGATCGCGGGCGCCGCGAGCCAGACGAGTGCAAACGGCACGGCCAGCCAGCCCGTATGACGATCGAAGCGCCCGCCCGCCGTCAGGCTGGCAGCCGTGGCAAGCAGCGCTAGCGTCACGCCGCCGCGCATTTGCAGATAGGTGGACGCGAGGGTTCGCCGGTCGCGCGCGCCCGCTGCGGCCGCTGTCGTCCATTCGAGCAGATGGCGACGGCTGATCGCCACGCGAAACAGCGTGCGCGCGATCGCGTCACCCATCGACCACGCCTGCTGCGGCAGCATGACGATCGACAGGCCAAACCGTGTCAAAGCAAAGCGCAGCTCCATCGACCACGCATGGAGCATGCTGCGCGTCGTCATCCTGACATGCGTGCGCCGCCAGCGCGGCACCAGCCCGCTCAATACGGGCAACAGGAACGGCAGCGCGATCGTTACCAGCACAAAGGCGATCCAGCCGAGCGACACGGGGAGCGGCTGCATCCATCCGACCAGTAGCGCAATGAGCATGGCGGGCGCCGTGAGCGTGCGGCGCAGATTGTCCAGCATCTTCCAGCGGCCGACCGCCGTCAGCGGTTCGTGGCCGAAAATCAACCATGGCAGAAGCTGCCAGTCCCCGCGCGCCCATCGGTGCAGGCGTCCCGCCGCGACGTCGTAGCGGGACGGCGACGCTTCGACGACCTCGACATCCGATGCCAGCCCGGCCCGCGCGAAAATGCCTTCGAACAGATCGTGACTGAGCACCGTGTTCTCCGGCACGCGGCCGGCGAGCACTGCCTCGAACGCATCGACGTCGTAGATGCCCTTACCCGCATAGGAGCCTTCGTCGAACAGATCCTGATAGACATCCGATACGGCCGATACGTATGGATCGATGCCGTGCGCGCTCGACGACACACGCTGGAACAGCGACCCCTCGTCGCCGCTCGCGAGTGACGACGTGACACGCGGCTGAAGGACGCCGTAGCCTTCGACGATGCGCCGGCTCGCCGAATCGAATATCGGCCGGTTGAGCGGGTGCGCCATCTTGCCGATCAGACGGCGCACGGTATCGCGCAGCAGCCGCGTATCGGCATCGAGCGTAATCACGTAGCGCACGTCAGACGGCACGCTCGGCGGCCTGCCTGCCTGCGAGATGAACGTCGTGTCCGATGCGCCGCGCAACAACCGGTTCAGTTCGTGCAGCTTGCCGCGCTTGCGCTCCCAGCCCATCCAGCATCGTTCGCCGTCGTTCCACACGCGCTTGCGGTGCAGCAGCAGGAAGCGCCTGCCTTCGCCCGGCGCCGCCGGATAAAGGCGATTCAACCGGTCGATGCCCGACGTCGCGGATGCCAGCAGTTCGTCATCGCTGTCCGCGTGCGGCGTGGGCGCGTCCACCCAGTCGGAGAGCAATGCGAAGTAAAGCGCGCCGTTGGGGCTCGCCAGATGATGAATTTCCAGTTGCTCGATCTGCTCGCCGAGCGCCGCTTCCGTCGTCAGCAGCACCGGCACGGCGACCATCGTGCGCAGGCCCGGTGGAATGCCGTCGAGCAATGCAAGGCCGGGCAGGATCTTCGCGCCGACATCGCGCATCACGCTGCGATTGACGAGCGCGACCGCGGCGTCGAGCGCGGGCAGCAGGCCAGCGAGGCCGAGCCAGATCATCCAGTGGCCGGGCGGTTCGACATGCATGAGCGATGCCAGCATGCCCGTCAGCAGCAGTGCGACAATCAACCCGATGCGGCCGAGATAACCGCCAAGACCAGCTTGGCGAGTCAGGCGCCGCAACCACAACGCAACGGGTGGCCGATAGCCGATTTCCGCTTCGAATGCGGCGCGGCCGTCTGCCAGCAGGTAGTAACCGGGATCCGTCTCGCGGCCCGGCATCGCACCGGCGGCCGGCGCGCGGCTCGCCCCCTGCGCCGCGGCATCGGCGACGACACGGCGGGCAATCTCGATCTCGCTGACGGGCGCCCCACGGGCAAGCGCTTCCACCGCGTCGCGATACAGGTTGCGCGTGGGGAAATCCATCTCCGCGAAGCCCGGGTGGCTGCGCAGCACCTGATCGACCAGGCTGATGCGCTCAAACAGATCGGTCCAGTCCACCTCCGAAATCAGCCGCATGCTGGTGATCACATTGCGCACGGTCAGGCTGGCGGCACCTTGCTGGTGGTTGACGGAGGCGACGATCTGGTCCGGCGTCGTGCCGCGCGCTGCCAGGTGCCGGTGCAGCCACGCCAGTGCCGGCGCGACGGCCGGATCGGGATCGTGTAGCCGCTGGATCAGTTGCACCGCGAACGCATCGTGCGATACGGCCTGCTCGTAACGGGCGACGAGCGGCCCCGTCTCCACCCGTGCCTGGCCGCGTTCGCCGAGCAGGCGATCCGCGAGCGCGTCGGCGTCGAGCCGCGCGCACCGGTCGTCGATGATCTGATCCGCGAGCCGCCGCAGGTTTTCGATCAGCACAATCCGCAGCGTGATCGCCACCGCCCACAGTTCGCCGATCGTCAGCGGCTCTACTGCCTGGTAAGCCAGCATGAAACGGCACAGCGCATCGGGATCGAAACGGCTGTCGGTATGGGCGACGAACGACCAGTTGATTCCGAACACGCGCGGATAACCGACGAACGGGCCGTTGCCGAGCTTGGGCAGTTGCCGGTAATAGCGCGGGGAAAGGTCGTCGCGGATCTGCCGCACCTGCTCCGCGACGAGATAGTAGTTGTCGAGCAGCCACTCCGCTGCCGGCGTGATTTCCTCGCCGCGCGCGTCTGCGGCCACCGTGTTTCGGTACGCCTTCAGCAGATGATCCGCGTTGTCCTTCAGCCGCGTCGCCAGAGACGGGCCAGAGGCCGCCCCGGGAAATACCTTCTGCGCACGCGCCAGACTGCCCGCATGCTGAGCAAGCCGTTCATCGCCGAAGAACTCCTCGCGAATCGGCCGTGCATTGCTCCATGGCGACGTCCGGCGTCGCGAAACACGCGCAACGTGAATCTTCAAGGCACCTTCTCCCCAATGATCGCACCATCCGTCCGGCTTCGCACCCGGTGCGCCGCACCGTTACCCCACTTCCGACAGCGATTTCGCGATTGGTTCGAGACGCACGCTGCCCTGCTGCGCGAATCGGTCGGCGGCGTTCGCGCACGCCATTGACACGAACGCATCGCGAGTCGTGCGCTGCGCGCTCGCCGTCATGTCGATGTCGCGCACGATGCGCTTCGGCAGGCACAGCTCGATCCGCACGGAACTCGAGGTCACTCCGGTCAGGTCGATATCGAAGAACCGCCAGATTCCGTCACCCAGGTCGACATCCGACGCCTGCAATATCGCCATGTCCGTGGTCGCCGGCGGCACGAGACGCGCGGAGCGGTCATAGCAGTCCATGACCTGTCGCGCCGCAGCCGCCTGCAACTCGCCATATGAGTCACCCTCCACCTCGATTTCCGGAAAATCCGGAAGCGCGCCGCGATAGCGGGGATTCCCTTGATGCGTGATATAGACCGGATATTTCATGAACCGCTCCCGACAGAAAATGGCGACGAACGTCATCGTGCGTCGAGGCGGCCCGACGAGTCGGTACGCTGAAGAACAGTCTGCGGGGCACGTTTCGTGGTGACTTGCCCGCCGTTCACGCACCGGATCGCCCGATGCCTCGCTATCCGGTCAGTCAAGCACGACGCGCTCGATCGAGGTACGGCACCGTACCGATTGGCACTGCAATGGAGCGCACGCTCACGTCAGGGGCCTCTGTCTCTGTTGCCAGAATACCCAAGACGACCTGGATGCGGCGTGCTTCATCGCTCATTCGGCAGGTCGTTGTCACCAAATCGGAACCTCGCCATGAATCCCATCACACTCGTTTTATCTGCTGCGTTCGTCCTCGCGGCATTCGTCATCGGCGCGTTGGGCTACCTGTATCTCGCGGTCCCCATTTTCATCGTCGCGGTCCTGATCGCGTTATCCGTGCGGGTCGCCAACGTCTGGGAAAAGTTCGTTATCCTTCGGATTGGCAAGTTGCAAAGCGTCAAGGGTGCAGGTTTCTTCATGATAATTCCAATCCTGGACAATGTTGTCGCGATCATCGACGAACGTATTCAAACCACCGCCTTCAACGCCGAACAAGCGCTGACCAAAGATACCGTTCCTGTCAATGTCGACGCCGTGATTTTCTGGCATGTCCATGACGCGCAGAAAGCCGCGCTCGCCATCACCGACTATCGCCAAGCAATTGACCGCGTTGCGCAAACCTCACTGCGGGAAATGATCGGGGCATCGATGCTGGCTGCATTGTTGTCGGATCGCAAGGCGGCCGACATGCACTTGCGCGACGAGATTGGCAGAAAGACCGTGGATTGGGGCGTGACCGTCCGCTCGGTCGAGACCCGCGATGTCGCGATCCCGGTCGCGCTGCAGGATTCGATGTCGCGCCAGGCGCAAGCCGAGCGCGAAAAGCAGGCACGGGTGATCCTCGGCTCCGCGGAGGCCGAAATCGCGACCAAGTTCGTCGAAGCGGCGCAGGTCTACGAAAATCATCCTGGTGCGCTTCAGTTGCGGGCGATGAACATCATCTACGAAACGACGAAGGAACGCGGAGCGACGATCCTGATTCCCAGTGCGATGGTGGACAGCCTGAATCCGGTGCTCGCGCTTGCGATTGCCGGATATGACGCGGCGGGCGCCGCGCCCGTGCCTGCGCTCAAGACAGCAGCGTAATCGCTAGCTGGTATTCACTCTCCGGCGACGCCTTGCGCAGATCGCCCGGACATGTCCGGAACGGGGGCACACCCACAATTTGATGACGAGACTGTTGCGAATACGCCTACATGGGCAGGAGGCGGAAATCGCTTCACCGCGTTGCAGCGCGGGGATGGTCGCGGCGAAGGTGGGGGTTACTCGCATTCCGGGGCGGTCGTCGATCCTGATACAGCGCCGATCGATGAACCAGCGTGACCGTGTCATTGCATGAAGATAGTGGCCGCGTTCGTGTCACAACGGCTGATCCTCGAATTGCATCTGGTTCGTCACCGAGACGATGCGGCCGACGCGCCACGCGACGGCTACTACTACGAGGTTCGCATGATTCGCGTCGGCAACGGGCCGGAGTTCGCTGGCAAGGTGTTGGATGCTGGGCCTAGAAGCCGGTGTCGCGCTGTCGTTTATTCGGCCTGGCAAGCCGGTGGAAAATGCCTATATCGAGAGCTTCAACGGGCGGTTCCGAGATGAATGCCTGAACGAGCGCTCGTTCGTCTCAATGCGCCACGCCAAACGGCTCATTGAGGAATGGCGTATCGAGTACAACACCGAGCGACCTCATAGTTCGCTCGGTTATCTGACACCCGTGCAGTTCGCCCGGGCGCACGATGCAAAGCAGCAGTTTTTAACCTCGGACTCTAACTGCAGTCCGGACTAAAACCGGGGGCAGGTCAAAAGCTCTACCGCACGTCGCGACGAACCGCTCATCTGCGTCGACGCGGCGAGCGGATCGCGGAGTCGTCGTCACGTGCAGGTTTACTTGCGCGGCGGATGGAACGTGATGGTTTGCTCGACGTTCGGGTCCGAAGGCCCGCAGGTGCCGCACGTTCCGCAGCCGTCTCCGCAGTCGCCAGTCGCGCCCTTCGGCTGCAGCCAGCGGCCCACGCGTTGCACCAAGGCTCCCCGCTGCGGGCGCAGCAACGACGCTGCCGCGCTCGCCTGCAACCGCGCAGTTGTTACGGGTGCGAGCTTGCGCAGCGCGGTCCACACGCTCGCCGCAACGAGCAGCGCAATCACGGCGTATTGCAGCAGCAGACCGGTGCTCATGCGAAGTGCGTGGCAATCTGGTACGTGACGAATGAAGCCGCATACGCCACGACGAACATATATCCGAATGAGATCACCACCGTACCCCACGAACGCGTTTCGCGGCGGATCACGGCGAGTGTCGACATGCATTGCGGCGCGAACGCAAACCACACCATCAGCGAGAGCGCACTCGCCACGGAGAAGTTCTGTGCGAGCGTGTGACCGAGTGCAGCCACATCGCTGTCCCCGCCTGCCACAGCGTAGACAGTGGCCAGTGCCGCTACGGCGGTTTCGCGCGCGGCGAAAGCGGGAATAAGCGCAAGACTCATTTGCCAGTTAAATCCGAGCGGTGCGAACGGCCATTGCAGCGCGCGGCCCAGGTAGCCTGCGATCGTGTAGTCGATGGCCGGCCCTGTTGCGCCCGCAGGGGGCGAAGGAAAGGTGGAGACGAACCACATGATGACCGTGAGCGCGAGGATGATGCCAGTCAGGCGCTTGAGGAAGATCGTGCAGCGCTCCCACAGACCGATTGCCACGTCGCGCGCACGTGGCATGCGATACGAAGGCAACTCCATCAGCAGCGCGTGCTCGCCACTGTCGCGGCGCAGATGCTTCATCACCCAGCCCACGGCCATCGCACCCGCGATGCCCGCCACGTAGAGCGTAAACAGCACGAGCCCCTGCAGGTTGAGGAAGCCGAGCACCGTGCGGTGCGGAATGAAGGCGCTGATCAACAGCGCGTACACCGGCAGGCGCGCCGAGCATGTCATGAGCGGTGCGACCAGAATCGTCGCAAGCCGGTCGCGTGGATCGGAGATGCTACGCGCCCCCATCACCCCCGGAATCGCGCAGGCAAAGCTCGATAGCAGCGGGATGAATGAGCGGCCCGTAAGGCCAACCGAAACCATCATGCGGTCCAAGAGGAACGCCGCGCGCGGCAGGTAACCTGACTCCTCCAGCACGAGGATGAAGAAGAACAGAACGAGAATTTCTGGCAGGAAACCCAGCACGGTGCCGAGTCCGCTGAGCAGACCGTCGGTGAGCAGGCTGCGCAGCGGCCCTTGCGGCAGCCACGCACCCGCGATGCCGCCGAGCCAGTCGAAGCCGTCGCCGATCGAGTCGGTAAGCGGTTTGCCGAGCGAATACACCGCCTGGAATACGAGGAACATTACCGCCGCGAGAATCAGCGGGCCAAGCACGGGATGCAGCACGACGTTGTCAATGGCGTCGTCGCGCGCGTCAGTGGCGCGCGGCATGGTCACGGCGTCAGCAAGGATCCGGCGTACGGCGCCGTGCAGATCGGCGGACCGTTCCGGCGTGGCGTCGAGTCCTGCGGCGTACGAGCCATCCGTGCTCACGCGGTCGAGCAGCGCGACGAGGGACTGTGCGCCGTTGCGCCGTACGGCAACTGTTTCGACCACGCGCATGCCGAGCGCAAGCTCGAGCTTTGGCACATCGACCACCACCCCGCGCCGCTTCGCGGCGTCCATCATGTTGAGCGCGAGCACGACGGGGCGGCCCATGCGCTTGAGTTCCAGCACGAAACGCAGATGCAGGCGCAGATTCGTCGCATCGGCCACGCAGACGACCAGATCGGGCGGCGCTTCGCCCGGGTAGCGGCCCATCAGTACGTCATGGGTGACGCGTTCGTCGGGGCTGGTCGAGTCGAAGCTGTACGCGCCGGGCAGATCGAGTAGCTGGACCTTGCGTCCGGCCGGCGTAACAAAGCGGCCTTCCTTGCGCTCGACCGTCACGCCAGCGTAGTTCGCCACTTTCTGGCGCGCGCCGGTGAGGAGGTTGAACAGCGCTGTCTTGCCGCAGTTGGGATTGCCGACGAGCGCGATACGCAGCGGCGCGGTCGTCGCAGGCGTTGCGGGCGCGGTACTCATGCGACAGCCTCAGCATTGATCCGAACCCTCACCCGAAGTGCTTCGGCGCGCCGAAGCGCGAAGCGCGTCGAGCCTATCTGCACGAGTAACGGGTCGGCGCTCCAGGGCGCACGCGCGACAACGCGTACGGGTTCGCCTGGCACGAAGCCGAGATCGCGCAAGCGCTGAGCGATCGGATCTCGCGCCAGAGTGTTTTCGACGCACTCGACAAAGGCGCTTGTGCCCTTTGAAAGCTCGTGGAGACGCATGGGGAACGATTGGAAATTGAAATGAGAATTGTTTTTATTATATCAGCGATATGCGTGCGCATCGCTGAATGCGACGCCACAGGACGGGACGGTTGATGGCATGCAGTCGGCCAGGAGCCAGCCGACCTCCCTCTGATTTCCCCGCTACTCGTCCGACGCACGCGCAAAGTATCGCCGTGATCTCGCGAAGCATTGCCCCATCCGCTGCGAGATCACACCACAGATGGAGCCTTTTACATGATGAACATGATGAGTTGGCCGATCGCGTGCTCCATTGCAAGCGGCATGGTTGTCGATTCATGCATGGGTGCCGGGTGCCGCGATTCTTGCGACCGCGGGCGCCTGGCCGCTATCGTCGCTCAAGGGCCGCTGCCGCGACCGGTGCCGCCCGCCAATGATGTTCATCTCGCAGCATTGGCATGGTGCTCACGAGCGGCGCGCGAGTTTCATGCCCGGCTTCCATGACGGCCTCTTCTGTATCGGCTGCTGCTGGGCGCTCATGCTCCTCATGTTTGCGGTTGGCACCGCGAGCATTGCGTGGATGCTCGCCCTTGCCGCCACGATGGGGGCGGAGAAGACGCTTTCGTTGGGGAAAGAAGATCAGCGTGCCGATTGGTGTCGGCCTGTTGTCCTGGGCGGCCCTGATCGTCGCCGAGAATCTGTGATACGGCGCACTCGCGCCCCTGTGTCAGATTGCCGCGGCGCCCCCCCGTCATAAAACGGATCCCGATTATCGTTTGTGGCAGCAACGCTCGCGCAGGTTTGCTGCTCGTTTGTCGCACCACCGGCGAACGGCAGCGATAAGAAGCCGATCACTGCCCTTGCTTGCGTGACTATGGCGCCACGCGAGGCGCGGTGGCCTGACACGGCACTTTCTTCAAGTGGTAAACTCCGCCGCAATCTTTTGTCCGCGACCATGACCTACCGACCCCGCAAGTACCTGACCGCATGGCTTGGCCTCGTCGCCATGTGGCTCATCGTGCTCGCGCCGCTCGTCAGTCAACTGGTCATCGCGGCACATCGCGACGACATCACAGCCGTGCGCTGCTCGGCGATGCAGCCCTCGGCCGACACCGGCCAACTGGGCCGGCACGATTCGCTTGCCGCCTGCGGCTATTGCGACCTGCTCGCCGATCAGGCAGTGATGCCCACAATACCGCCGTCACCGCTCGTGCTGATGCTGCTCGTCGTGATCGCTGCCGCGCCGGTGTTGTCCATCCGTCACACCCCGTTTGGTGCGTTCCCTTCCGGGCGACCACGCGCCCCGCCTGCCTTTTCCTGAAATCCGCTATTGACTGTTGCTGCGACGCGCCCGCTGCCGGCGCGCGCGGTCGTTCGTTCCACGATTCCAGGAAATTTTCATGCTGCACTTCGCATCGCGAAGGCTGGGCGCCCATGCGCGCAGCCGGACGCGTTTCGTCACGCTCGGGCTGCTGCCCCTCACACTGATTGCCCAGGCTGCGCATGCCGCAGCCGGGAGCAGCCCGGACTCAACCGCCTCTAACGCAACCCTCTTCAACGCGACGACAGGCGAGGCTGCAACGCCCACCGCGACGGCACCGAACACCACGGTGCTGCCGACCGTGACGGTCAACGCCAGCGCCGCTGGCGGCGCCGGCAACAGCAGTGCCAGGTCCTCCATCGACCCGAACATGCCGGCGTCGGTCGAGACCGTCACGCCCGACCAGTTCCGGAACTGGAACGTGGTCAACACCGAGGACGTGCTGAAGTACATGCCCAACCTCGCAGTCCGAAAACGCTTCATCGGCGACCTGAACTCGATCATCGCGGTGCGCGGGACGAGCAACACGCAAAGCGCGCGCGGGCTCGTCTATGCGGATGGACTGCTGCTGTCGAACCTGCTCGGCAACAGCTATTCCTTTCCGCCGCGCTGGTCGATGGTGTTCCCCGAGGAAATCCAGCAGGTCGATGTGATTTACGGGCCGTATTCGGCGCTGTATCCGGGCAATTCGCTCGGCGCGACGGTATCGATCACCACGCAGATGCCCACGAAGTTCGAGGCGGACGCAGACGTCAAGGCGTTCACACAGCACTTCAGCCTCTATGGCGTCAACCAGAATTTCAACGGCAGCGAGGCAAGCGCCTCGATCGGCAACCGCATTGGCAAGTTCTCGTTCTTCGTCGGCGCGAATCACTTCGAAAACACGAGCCAGCCCCTGCAGTTCGCAACACTCGCGAAGTCGACGACGCCCGCCAAACCCGGCGACACACAGGTCAGCGGCGCCTACTTCTACAACAATCAGACCAATGCACCGACCGCCGTGATCGGTGTGAACGGCGAAGGCATCGAGCACACGATCCAGGATCAGCTCAAGCTGAAAATGCAGTACGACTTCACGCCCACCGTGCAGGGGGCGTTTACGCTCGGCTACTGGCATCAGCAGTACAACAGCTCGACCTCCACATTCCTGTATGACGCCAACGGCAACCCGGTGTATGGCGGCCGGGTGAACATCGGCGGCTACGAGTACAACATCCCGGCATCGGCACTTGCGCCAAGCCAGGGGTGGAGCGAAAACTGGCTCTATGGGCTCTCGCTCAAGACGCATAACGCAACGGGATGGAACGGCGAGGCCATCGCTTCGTACTACGACATTACGAACAGCGTGGCACGCACAGCGAATGCGGGCGGCCCTGGCAACGGTCCAGGCGTCGTCACGTTCGGCGACGGCACCGGCTGGAAAACACTCGACCTCAAGGCAAGCTGGACGCCGCCCTCGCCGCAGGCCGGGCTCGCCAACCATGCCGTGACGTTCGGTTACCACTACGACAACTATTTCCTCGACAACGAAACGTACAACACGGCGGTCTGGATCGACGGTGGCGCGGGCAGCTTTGCGAATGCCTTCAAGGGCCGCACGCAAACCCAGGCGGCCTACGTACAGGATGCGTGGCGCTTCCTGCCGCGCTGGAAATTCGTATATGGCGTACGCTACGAGGACTGGCAAGCCTACGACGGCGCCCAGGCACTCGGCGGCGCGTACGTCTCCCTCCCCGATGTCAACCAGCATCACTTCTCGCCCAAGGCCTCGCTGTCGTTCGACGTGACGGACGACCTGACGCTGCGCGCGTCGATTGCACGCGCCTACCGCTTTCCCACCGTGAGCGAACTGTTCCAGGGGCAGGTCAACGGGTCGTCGATCGTCAACAACAATCCGAACCTGCAGCCCGAGGACGACCTCTCGAAAGAGCTGAGCGCCGAGTGGGCCCACTGGAACGGCGTATTCCGCCTGTCGCTCTTTCAGGATGACGTAAAGAATACGATCTTCAGCCAGACAGACACGACTGTGATCCCGAACGTGACGAACTTCCAGAACATCGGCAAGGTTCGTTCGCGCGGTGTCGAACTGAGCTATCAGGGCCAGGATGTGTTTGTACACGGGCTCGACCTGATCAGCAGCGTAGCCTATACGCAGTCGAAGATTCTCGAGAACGCGCAGAACCCGGCAACGGTCGGCAAATACTTCTACCGTATCCCCCTCTGGCGCGTCGATGTCGCGGCGACGTATCACATCGGGGAGCGCTATGCACTCATGCTCGCCGCGCGTTACTCGGGCCGCGAGTACAACACGCTGACCAATACCGATACGAACCCGAACGTGTTCGGCGGCACCAGTACCTACACGGTAGCGGATGCAAAGTTCACGTTCCACCCCACGAAGCTCAGCGATCTGAGCGTGGGCGTCGACAACATCTTCGACGCCCGCTATTTCGTGTACCACCCCTACCCCGGCCGCACCTTCTATGTCGAAGGCCGGTTGCGGATGTAATGGAGGCCAGCCCATGTCGACTGCAGAAACCGCTGCTCGCACGGTGCCAGCCGCCACCAGTCACCAGCGGGGATACCGCACGCTATTTTCGCGCGGGACCTCTCGCACGCCATTCGTCTTTCCGGCTCTGATTGTCGGCGCGCTCCTTGGCACGACATTGCTCGCCGGCTGCGACCAAAAGCCCGTGCTGTCGTTCCAGAACCTCGACATCACGGGCAACCGGCAGTTTGCCGGCCATTTCTCGCTTCCGGATACGAATGGACAGGTTCGCACCCTTGCCGACTATCGCGGCAAGATCGTTGTGCTGGTCTTCGGCTATACGCACTGCCCGGACGTGTGCCCGACCACGCTTGCCGAATTGTCGCAGGCGGTTCGGCAGCTCGGGCCGAAAGACGCTCAGCGCGTGCAGGTGCTGTTCGTCTCGCTCGATCCGGAGCGCGATACGCCCTCCGTGCTCGCGCAGTACGCCGAGGCTTTCAATCCGTCGTTCCGCGCGCTACGTCCCGCCGACGCGGCACAGATCAGACAGATGGCCACGGATTTCAATCTGGACTACGAAAAGGTGCCCGGCTCGACGCCCGATAACTACACGATGAACCATACCGCCGCGAGTCTCGTTTTCGACACGACCGGCAAGCTGCGGCTCTACGCACGCGACGGACAAGGCACTACGCCCTGGGTTCACGATCTTCGCGAACTGCTGGGCACGACGTGAAGCGCCACCCGTTACCGCTTTCCGTACCGAATCAGGTACGGCAAACCGTCTGGCGGCATTCGAACGAATGGACGCCAAACGCTATCTTCGTCAACGCAAAACAGGAGATCCTCTGATGCATCGTACCCTCTGCCGCCTTGCCATCGCGCTGCCCCTCGCTGCAGCCGCACTGCCCGCCTTCGCCGCCTCCACCTCGATGATGGTATCCGACTGCTGGATTCGCTCGATGCCCGGCGACACCCCTTCTGGCGGCTACTTCAAGCTCATGAACATGAGCGACAAGCCCGTCGATCTCGTGGGCGTGAGCACGGACGCATTCGGCATGTCGATGCTGCACGAGACGCAAAGCAGCGGCAGCACCTCGAAGATGGTCATGGTGGACAAGGCGAGCGTGCCTGCGAACGGCACGCTCGCCTTCGCGCCCGGCGGCTATCACGTGATGTTTGAAAAGGCAAAGAAGCCGCTCACGGTTGGCTCGTCGATTCCCGTCACGTTCAGGTTCAGCGACGGTGAACGCGTCGAGGCGCAGTGCGCGGTGAAGAGCGCAGCCGGCAAATAAGGGCCGCCTGCAACGGCTACCCGGCGTTGCACTGCCGGACAGGTTCGCTCGCGCCGCTTCGGTGCGAGCGATGCCGCTGCGCGCAGCGTACGGACTTCGCGGCAGCGCACGAGCAATCCCGCTACGGAGCCGGCCGCAGGCTGCGCGCCCGGATGCGATCGAGCATGCTGGTGAACTGGGAGAACAACAGGATGCGTTGTCCCTCATCGATCATTTCGGGCAACATTTCAAGCAGCAGCGTGAGCTTGGCCGATCCCTTCACGCGCGTGGCTTGCGTGCTCTTCAGCAATCGTCGATCGCATCGTGCAGGTCGCGTTGAGCGCCTTCGAGTTCGACCATTCGCTCGATGGTTGTTTTGGGTGGCAACTCGATTGCGACTTCGTCCTTCCGCCGACGCAGCATGAACGGGCGAATGCGGCGGGCGCGCAATTCACGTCGTACGGTGTCGTGTTTTTTTCCATCGGCGTACGCCAGTGTCGAGTGAAATCCTGGCGCGCAGCGCGCGAACGGTTGCCGCCGCTTTGGTGGCCGCATTCTTGACGTATTGCGCTTTACCGAGAATCAACATGTAGCAGCCATATCCCGATGTCGCATCTAGGCGTGCAGCGGAACGACTCGAGCTGACGACACGGCAGGTTCGCCGGCTGGTTGCCCGGCTGCGTGAGCACCGGCCGGCGGGATTGGTGTCGGGAGACCGAGCGAAGCCTGGCCGACTGCGACGGTGTGATTCCAGCCGTCTCCGAAGAACGGACGAGCACCGCCTCCCCCTTGACCTTGTCGCCGTCTGGCCCAATCGAATAACGACTGATACTTCCCATTGGGGCGCTGCAGTCTTTCCCTCCGGAAACCCATGTACAATCGCGCGCCATGAACGCACTTCGCCGCTTCCTGCTCCGGCAAGCCGTCGCGCGACAGCTCCTGTGGGGGTTCCTCCTTGTAACGCTGCTGTCCCGCGCGTTGATGTCGGGCGCCGTAATGCTCGATCCGGACGGTCCGGATGCGGGCTCGGTGGTGCTGTGTTCAGGGCGAGGCCCGTTGATCGTCGACGTGTCAGCACTCGCCGCCCGATTCGATGCGGGTGCGCCGGTCACCCCGGCCAACGATGCGTTCGCGCTCGCCAGCGCGCTGAAGCATGATGCACACGCCGGCAACGCAGCGTCGTCCGCCGGCGGCGACGGCCTCTGCGCATTCGGTGCGGCGCTTTTCACGGCGCTGGCGTCGGTTGTGCTACTGGCTCTGGTGTTTCCCCTCGCGGCACCTCAACGGTTCCCGATTCATTTCGTCATCCCTCGCGTCGTGCGGTCGGTATTCGACAATCGCCCGCCCTGCCGCGCCCCTCCTCTGTCCTGCTGATCGATTTGCCTGATGGCGGGCGCACGTCGACGTGCGCCGGCCGTCAGGCCGCTCGCTTTACACCATCCGATTCAAGTGATTCCCCGACCGCGCCCGCCGCTCGGGCGACGCCGCCATGCGTGCCATGACTGTCCACGCATGACGTGTCGTCGTCCGTTCGGCCGCCGCACGTTGACGTCCGCCGGCGCGCGCCGGTGTGGTTGCTCAACGAACACGAGGAGCTGACACCATGTCGACCACCGTCGAGCGGGCCCTCTCGCTCGCTCAATCCGCCAGCGCCGGTTACCGGACGCTCTGGCGCCGGCACTTCTGTGCCGGCCTGTCGCTGGCCCGCGCGATCGCGATCGTCGCAAGCCTCGGCGTGACGAGCGGCTACACGCTCGCGCTGCCGTCCGGCGCGGACGGCGTATTCACCGCGTCGTACTTCCCGGCCGACCCGAAGGCGGAGCGAACGATCTCCATCGACCAGTACGGCGGTGCGGTGCTGAAGGACCTCCGCTACGACGACTACGGCCCGGCGTCGCGGGCCGTGTCGTACGGCACGTCGCTGCACATGGGCTGCTACTTCGGGCTCGCGAACCGGATCGTCTGCGCGGCGCTGTCGCTCGGGCTGGCCGCGATGGCCGTCACGGGCGCGGTGATGTGGTGGAAGCGTCGTCCGGCGGGAACGCTGGGCGCACCGTCGCGCGAACGCGGCGCGCCGCCGATGCGCGGCTGGATCGCGGGGATCGTGCTGCTCGGCATCGTGTTCCCGCTGACGGGGTTGACGATCGTCGCGGTGTGGTCGATCGACCGCCTGCTGTTCGGCCGTGCGGCACGCTCGGCGGTCTGATTCAGCGCGCGCCGGCGTACGCGGCGCGCCGACGCGACAAGCCCGGGCCACCGCGTGGCTCGGGCTGCTCGCGCTCGTGCTTGCGCTTGTTGCTCCGCTGATCTCGCAACTGCGCGCAAGCGTGATCGCCACCGACGCGCCGTTCGCGGCGATCTGCTCGGCGAGCGGCAACACGTTTTCCACGCAACCCAAACCGCATACGCCGTCGGGCACGCATTTCGATCGCTGCGGCTATTGCGGCCTGCTCGCCGGCCATCCGCCACTGCCGTACGCGGTGTCCTTCTCCGCCCCTACGGCCCTGCGGCAAGCGCTGCCCGAACTGCCGACCCCTTCAACCTCCCGCCAGTCGAAGCGCTACGCGCTCGCCGCGCGCGGGCCGCCGTCCGCTCGAGCCTGACGTGCGTTTCGAACGCGTCGACACACGACCGTGCCGACGTCGTTCGCACAGATTGCCTACCACGCCGATGCCTGGTGCAGAGCCCGTGCGCAAGCGCGCGCTGCGCGCCGGCCGCGGTGTGTGCCGTATTCACCATAACCATACACACAACGACATGTTTCCCTTGACTCGTATTGCCATCGCGCTGTCCGGTGCGATCTCCGTTATGTCCGCCTCGACAGCATGCGCACAAAGCGCCGTCGCGCCGACCGAAGCGCCGGCCGCGTCGACGCTACCCGCGATCAACGTCAGCGCGACCCGCGCGGCGGACTCACTCATGTCGAAATCGACCGACGATCTGAAGCGCACGCTCGAACAGACGGTCGGCTCGGTCGGCTTCGTCGATGCCGACAGCTACCGGAACACCTACGCATTTACGCTGCGCGACGTGCTGAAGGACGTGCCCGGCGTGTTCGTCGAGAACCGCTACGGCCAGGAACTGCGATTGTCGATCCGCGGCTCGGGGATTGCCCGCGCGTATCACACGCGCGGCCTCGAGATCCTGCAGGACGGCATCCCGACCAATCTCGCGGACGGCAGCGGCGACTACTACCAGATCGATCCGCTCGCGCTGCAGGCGGTGCAGGTCTACAAGGGCGGCAACGGCCTCGCATACGGTTCGTCGACGCTCGGCGGCGCGATCGACTTCATCACGCCGACGGCCTATACGGCCGACGCGCCGAACATCGTGCGCGTGGAAGGCGGCAGCTACGGCACGGTGCGCACGAGCGCGCAGGTCTCGCGCGTGCTCGGCCCGCTCGATTTCCTCGCGAACTTCAGCGTGAACCACGCGGACGGCTATCGCGATCACGAGAAAGGCCAGTACGAGCAGTTCAACGCGAACGTCGGCTACCGGTTCAGCCCGACGGTCGAGACGCGCTTCTACGTGGGCCTGTACGTCGTCGACCAGTTGCTGCCCGGCACGCTGTCGCTGTCCGACGCGCTGAACAATCCGACCAAGGCCGCGCCCAGCGCGATATCGGGCGATCAGGCGCGCAACACACGCACCGAGCGGATCGCGAACCGCACGACGGTGAAGCTCGATTCGGGCGAACTGCAGTTCGACACGTGGGCGATCCACAAGAGCCTCTATCACCCGATCTTCCAGGCGCTCGACCAGGACGGCTGGACTTACGGCTTCGCGCCGCGCTACACGGGCCACCTGAACGTCGGCGGGATGCGCAACGACCTGATCGTCGGCGCGCGCTTCTTCGGCGGCCGCACGCAGGCGAACCAGTACGTCAACGTCAACGGCGACAAGGGCGCGCAGACGCTCGACTCGACGCAGACGGCGTTCAACTACGAAGCCTACGTCGAGAACCGGCTGTTCTTCCTGCCGACCGTCGCGCTGATGACCGGCGTGAAGGCGCTGCATTCGGTGCGCGAATACATCGACTACGGCGGCCTGCCAGGCGATGCGGCCTACAAGTCGACGAACGCGAGCTACAGCGGCGTCAACCCGAAGCTCGGCCTGCTGTGGCAGCCGGATGCGAACACCCAGGCGTATGTCGACATCACCCGCAGCCAGGACGTGCCAGACTTCACCGACCTCACGCAGACCTTCTCGGGCACGACGCGCTTCACGCCGCTCGCGGCGCAGCACGCGTGGACGCTCGAGTTCGGCACGCGCGGTTCCCGCGAGCGCGTGAGCTGGGACGTGACCGCCTATCGCTCGCTCGTGCGCGACCAGTTGCTGCAGTACACGACGAACCCGGACGTCCCGGCGTCGACGTTCAACGCGAACAAGACGGTGCTGCAGGGGATCGAGGCCGGCGCGTCGGTCGAGTTGCTGCGCAACGTCACGGGGCGCGGCGTCGGCGACAAGATCACGCTGTCGGGCATCTGGAACCTGAACGACTTCCGCTTCAAGAACGATCCGCAGTACGGCAACAACCGGATCGCGGGCGTGCCGCTCAACGTGCTGCGCGCGACGCTCGGCTATGCACGGCCGAGCGGCTTCCACATCGCGGCGACGCTCGACTGGGTGCCGTCGGGCGCATGGGCCGACGATGCGAACACGCTGCGCGTGCCGAGCTACACGCTACTCGGGTTGCAGGCCGGCTACGACTTCCGCAACGGGCTGTCCGTGTTCGTCGACGCGCGCAACCTGACCAACAAGCGTTACGTCAGCGACATCAGCACGGTCGCGGATGCGCGCACCGCGAACACCGCGATCTTCTACCCGGGCGAAGGGCGCAGCGTGTTCGCCGGCATGCGGTACGCGTTCTGATGAAGCACGCGAATTCCACCACGTCGAACCATGGAGGTTGGTATGAATGCTCGCCTTTCCCTGCTTGAACGCATCGTGCGGCACCGGCGGTCGTTGAACATCGCGACCCTCGTCGTGGTCGGGTTGTGGGCAGGTTGGGTTGCGTGGATCACGCGGCCCGCTGCACTCGACGCACTGCCCCGAAATGCCGCGTGGTGCACACGAGCGACGGAGTGAGCGGCTTCGTCGCATGGCACTCGATCCCCTGACCGCCCCGCGCCGCATCGCGGGGCGCAATTCAACACATTGCCCACTTCCATCATGAAGCGATTTTTTTCGATCCACTCGCTCGCCGGGCGGATCGCATGCGGCGTCGCGCTCGCAGTGGCCACCGCGAATGCATGTGCTGCCGACGCCCCACCCTCGGCCGCCATGCAGATCGCGCAACTGCTCTCCCGCACCTACGACAGCCCCGACAGGCATGTCGTGACCGAGGCCGTCGCCCTTGCCGGCAAGTTCGCGATCGCCGACTGGACGCAGCGCGACATGGCCGGCCGTGCGCTGCTGCGCGTCGTGAACGACCACTGGACGATCGTCACCTGCGGTGGCGCTGCGTTGAAGGATCCCGCGTGGCTGAAGGATGCCGGCGTGCCGCCATCGGATGTGCACGTGCTGCTGTCCCGTCTCGCGGATGCCGAGCGGCCGATGCGCGCGATCACGGTCGCGCGTTTCGACCGATTCCGCATGCCCTCCGACGTGTCTTCCGCATCGGGTGCCGCTCCGCATTGACGTCACGACCTGGCGTGCCGTGGCCGCGGCACGACGGGATTCGTCCCGACTCCAATCAACCGAATCAGAGATTTTGATGAGCATTCGACACAACCGGAAAGCGTGGCTTGCTCCCGCATGCATCGCGATCGCGATGACCGCGCAGGCCGAGCCCGCCGCACAACCTGACGCCGAGCGCGACGATGGCGAGTCTGCCGATACGCGCGGCGGCCACACCCGAGCCGCACCGAAAACCGATCCGACCGCAGCCGGGACCGGCGACTCTACCTTCGTACTCGGCACCATCGACGTCAGCGGCGCGCGTACCGGCGCATTGACGTCCAGGAATATCCTGACCTCGGTCGACCGCGTCGACGCCGAGCATATCGAGAACCGGAACGCGCGCAGTCCATGGGAACTGTTCGGCCAGTTACCGGGCGTGCTGCTGACCGACTTCAACCAGGGCACCACTTCAGGCAAGCTGTCTTTTCGCGGCTTCAACGGCGAGGGCGAGATCAATGCGGTCAAGCTGCTGATCGACGGCCTGCCGTCGAACAGCAACGACGGCAACATGCCGTTCATGGATGCCGTGTTTCCACTCGAAATCGACTCGCTCGAGACGGTGCGCGGCACCAACGACCCGCGCTATGGGCTGCACGCGATCGCCGGCAACGCGTCGATCGCGACACTCACGGGTGGCACCTACGCACGCGGCCGGATCGGCTACGGCAGCTACGACACGTTCGATGCGGAAACGGTCGCCGGCCATGAAACCGACACGTTCTCGCAGAACTACGCGTTCGGCTACCGCAAGTCGGACGGCTATCGCGATCACTCGGGATCGGACAAGGCTGGCGTGGCCGGCAAGTGGTTCTACAGCCCGACAGCCGACGTACGCGTCGGTTTCTCCGCACGATACGCGCGCGTGTCGGCCGACGAGGCCGGCTACCTGAGCGGCGCGGACGCCCACACGAATCCGCGCGCCTCGTACACATTCAACTCGACCGATCAGGCAACCCGAGAAACGGGACAGTACGCGCTGTACGCCGATGTGGATCTCACGAACCGGCTGTCGTGGTCGACGATCGCGTACCTGAACACGTTTCGCGAGCGCCGCTGGGTCACGTTCTCTTCGGCGACCAGCCAGCAGGAGCGTTTCTCCGACGAGCGACATCTCGGCTTTCTGAGCACCCTGACGTTCCGTCCGCGTGTGAACTGGCTGCGCGATTTTGCGCTGGAGGCCGGCGTGAGCGGCGAGTGGCAGGACAATGTCAGCCGCCGCTGGCTCACCGACCGCCACGTGCGCACATCGCAAACCCGCGATCAGGCGTTCTCGTACGACACCTGGGGCGCATACGTGCAGGCCGTCGTGAAGCCGGTCGAAGCGCTGAAGATCGTGCCTGCCTATCGCGTCGACGTGTTGAGCGGGCAACTCACCAACAACCTGAGCGGCGCGCGCTACGACATGAACGGCTACGGCGTGATTGGCCAGCCGAAAATCAGTGCGGTCTATACGCCGTGGCACGGCTACAGCGTGTATGGCAACTACGGCCGTTCATTTCAGGTCGGCGTCGGTGCCGGCGCGTACAAGATCCCGCCGCGCACCGGGGATCTCGCGCCGTCGATCAACGACGGCTGGGAGCTGGGCGTGAAATTCCAGCCGGCGGACTGGCTTGACGGCCGCGTTGCTTACTGGGAACAGCTCGCGACCAACGAGGTACGCCGCAAGCTGAACGACCCGACCGGCGACTACGACAATCTCGGCAAGACGAAGCGCCACGGGATCGACCTGCAGGCCAACCTGCGTGTGGCGCGGGATGTCGGGCTGTGGTTCGGGTACACGTACCAGATGGCGCGCATTGTCGATCCGGGGCCTGCGAGCCCGGCGAGCGCCGGCAAGCAGGTCGATCACGTGCCGAACCATCTGTTGTCGGCCGGGATCGACTGGCGGGCAACGCCCGAACTCGACGTGTCGGCATGGGGCAATGCACAGAGCGCGTACTACCTCGAGCAAACCAACTCGACCGGCCGCTTCGGCGCGGCGGTGACCGTCAACGCGCGAGCCGCCTATCGCGTATCGAAACGGGCAACCGTCGAGCTGCAGGTGACGAACCTGTTCAACCGGTTCAACGAATACGTCTGGTACGACGGCTCGCAGACACTGCATTCGCCAGCGCCCGGCCGGGCCGCGTTCGCGTCGCTGACCATGCGCTACTGAAACATCACGGCATACGTTCAATCGAAAAAGGAAATGTCCGCATGGTTACGATGGCATGGCACTACACGGTCATGTTGCACTTCGAGTCCATCATCATGAGCGAAGTCATCATGCCGAAAACGCTCGACATGGCACCGGAAGCGAAGCCTGTCGCGTGGTTCTCGCGCAATCCGTACTGGGAGAAAACGGCCAACAGACGGGCGATCGACCCGGGCACCGGCGATCGCGTGACATTGACGATGTGGCAAACGCGCCAAGCTGGCGGTGGACTCGTACGCTTCGGGATCGACGCGACGAAGCTGCTTCACGATCAGGCACTCTGGCGACGGGCGCGGATCGAGGACACGGCACGCGACGCGCTGGTCGCAGCAGGCGTGCGTCAAGGCGCGGATCCGCTCGAATGGTACGGATCGGTCAAACCCGTTCCGGTCGAGCGGCTCGTCATCGAGTCGCTCGACGACACGTACCGGTGGCAGACGTTCAAATGGTAGAAGCATGCCGGTGCGTATTGGCACCGGCATGCTCGTTTGCCGCGTCTACTTCGCCATCGTTCCCGGTGCCTTCACCATGCACTGCGCGGTGACTTTCTCGCCGTCGCCGAACGTGAAGGTGAGCGGCAGCGTCGTACCGACCTTCAGCGGATGCGTCGGCTGCTCAAGCATCAGGTGATAGCCGCCCGGCGCGAACGACAGCGTGCCGCCGGCCGGTACCGTCGCCTTGTCGACCATCACCATGGTCGACGTGCTTCCGTTCGATTGTGTCTGGTGCAGCATCGCCATGCCGAAAGCATTGCTGTCGACGCCGGTCAGGTCGATCGGGTTGCCGCTGCGGTTCTTCACGTTGAAGAAGCCGCCCGACGGCAAATTGCCGGGCATCCCGCGAATCCAGCAGTCGGAGACGGCGACCGATTGTGCCGGCGCCGCATGCACGACCGGCGACAATGCGGCGGCGGACAGGAACGCGAGCGCAGCACGCGTTGTTTTCGTGATATTCATTGCCGATCCTCTGTCATGAATGGTTGGATAACGAAGGGGCCCATACCCCTGCCTTGTTCCGTGAGCAAACGTGTCGTCAGGACGCGCCCGCCGTCGGCGCCGTATGGCCCAGCAACGCTGCAAGCGCCAGGACCGCGACCATGACGACGGCCTCGACGGCAAGCGCCATGTCGAAGCGGCGTTGCGCGGCCGGATAACCGGTATCGTGCCGTTCGGCACGCAAGCGCAGATCGGGCAATACGACCAGGCGGTTCCAGCCGCCGAGCAACGCCGCAAATGCGACGCACGTGAGCTTTGCCGCGAGCACCCGGCCCCAGGCTATGCCAAACAGCGCCGCGCTGGTTTGCGCCGTATCCTGCAGCACGTTGTAGAGCCCCGTGACGAGCACGATAGCGAATGCACCGGTCGCGAGATGGGAGAGCGCCGAGCAGAACGCAGCCGTCTGTTGCGCCGGAACGCTCGCGGTCCCGGTACGCCCGAGGCACCGCAACAGGCCCGTGGCAGCGATCACGCCACCGGCCCACATCGCTGTCGCGAGTACGTGCGTCAGGTGCACCGCTTCACGCCACGAAAAGTCGCCGCCATCGGCCGCGTGACCCATGGCCGCCTTGCCGGCGGCCCAGAGCAGGATGCCCGCGGCGCACGGCACGGCGTCGCGGCCGCGCGCGAGGATGCCCGCCGCGACGAGCAGCGCGCCTGAACATCCGATCGACCAGGCGATACCGAAATGCGATTCCGTGAGCACGGCCACGACAGCAGGTCCGGCGTCGGCGAGCGGCGAGCCGCTCATCACGGCGGCTTGCAGCCACAGATAGCCGAACGCCGTCAGTGCAAGCGCGAGGCCGAGCGCAGCGCGCACGACGCGCAGCGCCCGTTGGTCAAACAATCCGATGCGCCGGTCGATCGAGCCGCACGCGAGCAAGCCCGCCGTCGTGGCGAACAGCAGGTCCTGAACGGCGGCCAACGCGATCTGCGCGTCGACGAGCACGTCCACGGCTACTTCACCGTAAACGTATAGTGCCCCTGCGTCCGGTGGCCGTCGACCGCGACGGCCACCCACGCGACCGCGTAAACGCCCGGCGACAGCGAATTCAGCGCGACGGACATGTGCTTCTTGTTCGCCGCGTCGACTTCGGGCTTGCCGTTCGTGACGGCGTGCCCCTGCGCATCGGTGACGGCGATCGAGCTAAATGCGGGTTCGAGCGCGTCGTCGAAATCGATCGCGACGGTTTTCGGCGACGCGGTAACGGTTTCGCCCGCGGACGGCTGCTGATGCGTCGGATACGCATGCGCGTGAGCAAGTTGCGCGGCGGCGAGCAGCAGCGCGGCCGCCGCCGCGCGCATCGTGGTCGAAAGATTCATGCGGTTTCTCCGTGGATCAGAACAGCGGCTTGCCAAGCGAGCCGGGGAACAGGTCGTCGAAATACAGATGCGCGTCGAAGATCACGCCGACATGGTTGCCCGATGCCCGATTAACGGGAATCTGCGCCTCGACGCCGAATTGTCCGTAGCGGTTGAGCCACAGTACGCCCGGGTTGATCGTCCCGGTCGTCTGGCCTGAACACGCACCCGCCGTGCATGTGCTCATCGGCGCCTCGACGACGAACACCATGTTGCTGAGCGGCTGCGGCAGGCCGAGGTTCTTCACCTGCTGCTGCAGGTACGGGATGCTGTATTGCAGCGTCAAGCCCCAGCCGAACGAGTTCGGCCCCTGGTCGGACGACGCTGTGGTCAGGTTCGGCCCGAGTTCGGCCGTCAGCGCGAGCGGGCGCAGATAGCCGAGCGACGCGGGCAGATCGCCGAAGCCCTTGCCGAGGTAGACGGTCGGCGTAAATGTCGAGTACGCGTTCGCGATCGATTTCGCGCCGGTGCCGCCGATCTCGGTTTCCAGGCCGACGGACGCCATGAATTCGTGCGCGGCGTTCGTGTAGACGAGGTACTTCACGCCGAGCGTGACGTTATCCCAGCCCTTCGCGGAACCGCCGTTCGGATCGTTCTGCGACACGTACTGGCTGGCGACGCTGAACGCGAGGTTCTTGGTGATCAGCTTGTCCCACTCGTACGACACGGTATTGACGTTCATGTTGTCGCCGTTGTCGTCCGGCGACTTGATATGGCCGAACTGCATGTCGAACTCGTCGCCGACACCGGGGTCGTCCACTGTCATCGTGGCAGGAAAGACGCGGTCGCCGACCACGGCGTGCGCATTGGCGAAAGAAGCATGGGAAAGGCCGGCGCAGGTGGCCAGCAGCGCGGCGCATGCGCGAAGCGCGCGCCGTTCGGTATTACGAGGCATGTCGTGTGTTCTCCGGTTGTCGTTCGATATCGTCGCGCGTACGCGCGACGACTCGCCGCCTCGCGCTTCGCGGGCGGCAATTTTTCAGGCAGAAAAATCAGACGAAATCAGGAGAATGCGGGCGGCGCACGGGATTGCGCGACCGTGTGGACGAGGCTGATGCGAGCCGGATTCGAGGCCGATACGACCGGCCTCTGCGAACCGGGACGCAGAGTGGCAAGCACGACGGCGTGCCCCGGCAACGCAGTCGCGTGAGCGAAGAAACTGCAATAGGGACAAGCCTGCCAGTGCGTCTTTGCCGCGTGCGACGGCTTGCCGTCATGTGCGGCCGACACTTCGTCGACGCTTGCGGTGCAATAGACGGTCAGTGCGTCGACGAGCTGGTGACGCGACATCATCATCTGCGAAACCGCAGGGGCGAGCGCCATCATCAGGATTGCAATCAATCCGATCAGGCTGCCGGGTTTGCGGAAACGGGCGACGTACATGACGCGCAGAGACGATGACATGGGACGTGACGGACGGCGATTATGCCATGCTGGAAAAGGATCAAGCTCCCGAAATATTTCAGTAAACGAATGCGATATTTCCGAATGTAATGTGAAAGAAATCGGCTCGAGCACCATCACGAACGGAATCGACTTTTCGGTTTCCGCGCGGTATAAGCGGAGTTGATTTCTCTTGACGCAGACACAACGGGAAACCGGTGAGATTCCGGTACGGTCGCGCCACTGTATCGGGACGGCGTTTGCAATCGCAGTCGATCCCGAAGCCAGACCTCGTTGTGCACCTGCCCTTTCACCATTCGGAACGCGTGCTTTCCGGGAGATTCTCGATGCTTGACCGATTCACTCAGATTTTCAACGACTCGAACGCCAGCGTACGGCGGAAGTTGCTGGGCATTTATGGCGTGCTGATCGCCATCAACGTGTTTGCATGGGTATGGGCCCTGGTGGCGTTCCATGCCTATCCGGTCCTGCTCGGCACCGCGATGCTCGCATACGGCTTTGGACTCCGACATGCGGTCGACGCCGACCATATCGCCGCGATCGACAACGTCACGCGCAAGCTGATGCAGGAAAAAAAACGGCCGGTCGCGGTAGGGTTCTTCTTCTCGCTTGGCCATTCGACCGTCGTCGTACTTGCATCGATCGCGGTCGCACTCGCGACCACGGCGATCCAGAGCCGGTTCGACAACTTCAAGGCGATCGGCGGCATCATCGGCACGGCCGTTTCAGCGTTTTTCCTGTTCGCGCTCGCGCTGATGAACCTCATGATCCTGCGCGGCATCTACCGCGCCTGGCGTCACATCCGCAGTGGCGGCGCATACGTCGACGACGATTTCGACATGCTCCTCGCCGATCGTGGCTTTCTCGCGCGGTTGTTCCGCCCGCTGTTCCGGCTGGTGACGCGGAGCTGGCACATGTACCCGATCGGCTTCCTGTTCGGCCTCGGTTTCGACACGGCGACCGAAATCAGCCTGCTTGGCATCGCCGCGACACAGGCGGCGAAGGGCCTGTCTCCGTGGGCCATCATGGTCTTTCCCGTCCTGTTCAGCGCAGGCATGTCGCTCGTCGACACGCTCGACGGCCACCTGATGCTCGGCGCTTACGGCTGGGCTTACCAGAAGCCGCTGCGCAAGATCTACTACAACATGACGATCACGCTGGTGTCGATCGTGGTCGCGCTTGTGATCGGCGGCATCGAGGCGCTCGGCCTGCTCGCCGATCAGCTTGACCTGAAGGGTACGCCGTGGGACGCGATCGGCACGCTCAACGACAACTTCGGCATGCTCGGCTACATCATCATCGCTATCTTTGCAGTCAGCTGGATCGCGTCCATCGTGATCTATCGAGTCAAGCGTTTCGACGAGGAATGGTTGAAGACGCGCACGTGATTGGCCGACAACAGCGGGCGGATATTTTCCGCCCCGACTCGACAAGGTCCTTGTAGCCATCCGGCAAGTAGACCAACATCCATCATCCGACAACGGTGCATCAGACGACGAAACAGCGCAGTCAGGCCTGTGTATTTCGATCCGCTTACGTCAACTGCTTGCGCAGCGTTTGACAAATCCCGCCGTTGCCTCGTTGCTACTGCTGGTCGTCGCGTTCCGCCTGCTACTACCGCACGGTCTGATGCATTTCCCGCCTGGTGCGCCCGAAGCGTCAAGCGCTTCTTGACATGCGAGATATCCAGTCATCAAATCACCGCTGCCACTCATCTTTCATGTCACACTGTGACGCAACTTGACCGATGGATTCGACTTCTGCCGCATGGAATCGTGAGGACACCGTTGAACATTTGGCACATGACAATTGCCGCGGGAATCTGCGTGCTCCTCATAGCGTGTTCTCGTCGCGAGGGTGTATTGGGGCAGTCGCCCGTGTTCTCTGCAAACTCCAATATATCTGCGACGGAAGTCGCGAATTGCGTCGCTCGTCGGTGGAAACAGAGCACGCGGCAACTGCATCTCGGCGAGCGCGCCGGAACGATTACGCTGCGCGCCGAATCGTTCTTTCGAGGCGTGCCGGTCGGTCTGCGTATCATGCCGGACGGGCATCATTCACACGTCGAGTATTTCCGTCAGCGCCGTGCCGACGGGCTCTATTTATCGATGGTACGCGGCTGTCTCCATCTCCACGTGATCCATGGTGCGGCAGGCACGCCGACCGTCCCGCAATCATGAGCGCGCGAAACTTGGCCGCACAGATCCGCCGATATGGGCGAGGGTCACCCGCCAACGCAGAGATCACAACACGCGACCATCATCGTCATCCCGCCGGATAGTGGCGCCGATACATCACTGCTCGCGAATACCCGGGTAGCGGTTGCAGTTCAGGATCGATGAACCCGTCACCGCAAATCCGACGGCTTCAGCATGACGCTCACCACGTGTGCACGCCAGATTTTGCACTTCGCAGTCACGGGGAGCCACGCACCACGAGGCCGCAGGCGCGCTGAAGCGCGAACAGTCACCGTTGAATCGACCAGCGGCTCGCTGTTGGAATGATCCTCCATCCCGCGAAAAGCTCGAACCTTGGCCCTCAGCAACCGGACGTCAGGCGCGAGAAACATGTCGTACTTCGCCGACGTTCGAATCCATCGGTCGATTTCCGCGACACAATCGATGACGATCGGACGAACGTTCATACGTGCCAGGTAGCGGTAATCCTCGGGAATCGTATCTTCGGCGCGCAAGCGTGCGACAGACACAAACAGCAGCAGCAACGTGGCGAGAATAAACAGCAGGCCCTTCATGAGTCGAGACGAACGCAGTTAATGATCTTCGATGCCCGGAGCAATGCCCCGCAAGGTCATCGGTGGTCAGCGGGAAAATAGCGTGTCGACAACGCTTCGTACAGCGGCGGAGCAAAAAATCGCGAGACGCGGCTGGCGATCAGCGCCGTGGCCATCAACGAGATGACGAGTGCGTGGCCGTTGATCATCTCGATGACGATCACGAACGCGGTGATCGGGCTCTGCGTGACCGCGGCCAGATAGCCGACCATCCCGAGCGCGATCAGCATCTGAAGTTGCATGCCCGAGAACAGAATATGTAGCGTATTGCCGATCCCTGCACCGATCGCGAGCGATGGAGCAAACAAGCCGCCCGGCGCACCGGGCAGGTACGAGCCAATCATCGAAACCATCTTGAACACCGGGTACAGGACGCTGACGTTCGTATGGCTTTCGAGCATGCCGCGGGCTTCCGCGTATCCGCTGCCGAACGTATGGCCGTGTGTCGCCACACCGACGACTGCGACGACCAGCCCGCACGCCGCGCCGAACAGCACGGGCTGACCTGCACGAAAATCCTGAAGCCCTTGCGGCATCCAGCGTCGCGTGTTGAGTAACAGCCAGCAGAAGATTCCGCCCATGACGCCCGCGATCACACCGATGAGGACGACCGCAAGCGCCAGCGACTGAGGCAGGTGCGCGCCTACGTCGATCGTGCCGAAATAAACGTAGTTACCCTGAAGGCCAAGCGATACGATACCGGCGAAGATGATCGCCGTGATCAGCACGCCACTCGTCCGTTGCTCGAAACTGCGTGTGAGTTCCTCGATCGCGAACACGACGCCGGCGAGCGGTGCATTGAACGCGGCGGAAAGGCCTGCCGCCGCGCCCGCGAGGGCCAGCCGGTGCTCGAGCACGCCCGGGCGAATCGCACGAAAGCGCTGAGGATAAAACTTCCGCAGGTTGAACATGAGTGCGGCACCGACGTGAATCGTCGGGCCTTCACGACCGATCGTGAACCCGCCGAGAATGGCCAGGAACGAGACGAGTATCTTCCCGATCAGGATCCGGAACTTGAGCAACCGCGCCGCCGTGTTGCCTGGAGCATGCAGCATGGCAATCACCTGTGGAATGCCGCTCCCCTCCGCACCATCGAAGAATCTCCGCGTCAGCCAGACCGTAACCGCCCCGATCGTCGGCGTGACGATCAGCGGCAACCATGCATGTTGGGCCGCATAGCCCAGAAACACCGCGTAGCCGAAATCGATCAGCTTCGCGTAAAGCACCGCTACGAGGCCGACGGCCACCGCACCCAGCCAGAACACGCCATAGTGAAGCCAAAGACGCCGCGCATGCAGCAACGCGCGTCGATCTGCGAGCGCGGAAATGCGGATCATCGGTCTCCCCCTACCCACTCGTCAGTCTTGTTCATTTTCAAACGGTGCCCTGATCGTTCAGGTTCGCGGCGGCGGCGGCTTCATGCTGAATGCGATCGCCAGCCATATTGAAACCGCGCCGGCGCACATCAGAAACACCATGTTCGGGCCGCCTTGCTTCAGCAGCCAGCCGCCCGCGATGCCGCCGAGCGCGAGCCCGATCGACTGCGTGGTGTTGTAGACGCCCGTGGC
>NZ_QTPY01000040.1:0-36944 GCF_003857765.1 Burkholderia sp. Bp9016 | reverse complement strand
GATGCGGATCTCTGCCGAGTGCGGACTCGGCGCTCCCAATGGCACCGACACAAAGGCTGGCAGCGACGGTGGCGTGGCCGGTGGACGACCCAGCGGTCTCTTGGGAAGTCGCCCCTCCGCCTGATCGATCCAGCGCCGCAGCAGATTCGCGTTGAGCCGGTGTTCCAGCGCGACCGCAGCAACCGATACGCCGATTCCCTGGCACGCAGCTACCACCTGCGCCTTGAACTCCTCGCTGTACCGTTGCCGGCGACGACGCTCGGGGAGTGCTTCCGATTCGATAGTGTTCACGTGTCCGCTTATTCGTTAGGTGGACACGATACTCCCAAGAGCTTTACCCCAACTCAAGACGGGTTGCCCGGCCGCTTACAGTTCGCGGAACGACAGCGACATATCTTCGTGCTGGTCGCCGATGCGATCGAGGACGAGCGATCCACGACGGCGGAGAAGTTGCGCCGCGCGAGCCCGCATTGGATGCGCCACACACATGCATCGCATGCGCTGGCGCGGGGCGCCGAGCTGATCATGGTGCGCGACAATCTACGTCACGCGTCGATCCTGACAACATCGACCTGTCTGCACTGCGATGAAGTGCAGCGAGCTCGGCAGTTCGATCAGGTGTTTGCCGCGCGGAAATGAGCGGCAGGCCACGAAGCGCCATGTTAAAGCGAGCGCTAGATTTTGCACCTGGAGGACACAATTCTACGAAATCTATGGCTTCATAAGCCAATGATTTTTCAGCGTATTTTTAGATAAACCGCGAGATTTTGCACGAAAAAACGCTTACCCACGTCAGAAGCAGTTTTCAAGCGGCGTAGTAGGGGCTGCTAGCCCCTAACGTAGCTGAACGAGCTCGCTACCGCTAAAGTGCTACTAGTACATGCACCTTTAAGTGCGATTTGCAAGGCTTCGGTTACGGACGTCGGCCGCCTTTTGACCGATGCCGCGCATATAGTACACAACGCAAAGAAGGAGGATCCAAGCGGGGCCAACGCCGAGGATTACACGTGTTTCCTCACGAAAAGCCATCGAGACCAATACGCCGACAAGGAACAGGCCGGCCACGTAGTTGGCGTACGGGAAGATTGGAACGCGCAGTTTCATTTTCCGCACTTCGTTCGACGACAGTGATTTTCTAAAGTTAAACTGTGCCACGAGAATAACACCCCAAGTCCAGATCGAACTGAACGCCGCGATAGCGCTGAGCCATACAAATACCTGCGAGGGCGCGACGTAATTTAGTGCGACGCCAATAATAAGGAGTGCGCCGGTGAGCATGATGGCACGCCGCGGAACGCCGTTCGACGTGGTGGCAAATCGTGGTGAAGCATGTCCATTTTGCGCGAGATTGAACAGCATCCGACCAGTACAATAAATGCCACTATTCGCGGCCGAAAGTGCTGCGGTCAAAACAACGAAGTTCACGATGCCTGCCGCGCCAGGAATCCCCATTCTCTGGAACATCATAACGAAGGGGCTGCCTTGGGTGCCGATCTCGTTCCAGGGATAAATAGCCATAATCACAAGGAGGGAACCGAAGTAAAAGATCAGCACGCGCCAGAAAACAGAGTTGATCGCACGCGAAAGTGACTTCGTCGGATTTTTCGCCTCACCCGCTGTCAGGCCGAGCACCTCAAGGCCAGCGTACGAATACGCCACCATCGGCAACGCGAGAAGAATACCCGAGAGACCGTGAGGCATAAAACCGCCATGCGTCCAAAGATTTCGAAAGCCTGTAGCAATACCGCCGTTCGCAAATCCAAAAAAGACGGTTCCAGCTCCGACAACAATCATCAGGACAATAGTCGCAACTTTGATGAGTGCAACCCAGAATTCGAATTCGCCATAGATTTTCACAGATATAAAGTTCGTACCTGCGCACAACAGGAGTGCAGCTAAGGTCCAAACCCAGCTAGGCGTATCGGGGTACCAAAGATGCATATACACGCTGACCGCCGAGGTTTCTGCCATGCAGCCGATAACCCATCCAAACCAGTATGTCCAGCCGGTCAGAAAACCGGCAAATGGCCCAATATAGTCTTGAGCATATCGAGCAAATGAGCCGGAAACCGGGTTATGAATTGCCATTTCCCCAAGCGCGCGCATGATGATAAACATCACCCCGCCGCAAACGAGGTAGGAAATCAGGATAGCCGGCCCAGCAATTTTTATCGCTGTGGCGGATCCGAGAAATAGACCGACACCTATCGCCGCGCCAAGTGCCATCAGGCTGATGTGTCGCTCCGCGAGGCCGCGGTGCAGGTCATTTTCCGAGTTGTGCATCTGAAGTCTCCTTAAACGCGGGACTGATTGAACCGAGGTGCCGCGCTTTAACTGCTGTCGCTGAAAGCATGTTTGTGGGAAAGCCGAGGACATTTCGCCGTCGATTTAGTCGGATGCTAACGCCAGGACGATCGGCTGTTGAGCGCCCGGTGGTGCGCAGCGGGGACGCATTGACGAGCAGTTGCATCCAGCAACACAAAAACTTACCGGCATATATGTCGCGCCACCACTCTTCCCACGAGAGGTTCTGGTCCAGCGGCAATGGGGTGGGGCCTGTCACTTCTGAGGCAAGTGCCCGACGCGCTCGCGCTGAAACGGAAGCCGATCTCAACAAAAGGTTGGCGAATCTACCCATTTCCTATGCGTAAAAACTATAACATATAGAATTTATAGAACATAGAAAGCACACCTGCTCGTTTACCCGAGTTAGGCGACGAGTCTGACCGTCGGCGAGGATGTGGTTGCCACGCTTTTTGGGGCCTAGCGCACGTACGAGATGAGCGGCGGCGATCCGGAGATACACGCAGCTCGTTCGCAGTTGGCTGCCGGCAATCCGCCGCTTTGCCCTGCTCGATGCTGGAGTTGCCCCCGGTAATGCCGGACACAGCTTCACACCAAGGTTGCTGAATCCATCGAGCGCCGGAACTCGCGAGGCGAGCGATATTTCTGCGGCAACGACGAACTCGCCTTTCTGCTCGCGCACGAAGGCGATCCGTTCAACCGTTGGGAAGCGGGCCAGCGCTCGAAACCAGCGATGCGCGGTACACGCGATTGCTCCCAGGGCACGATGTTGCCGGTCCCAAAGAGATGCACGTCAAAGACATCTTCGTCGAAATGGCTTGTGCAAGCCACATCAGCGCGATCTACCGAATTGGTGACTCTGACGAGGCCAGAGCTTGATCGACTCAGGTAACCAAAGACGTGGTGGACACGGGATGAAGCGTGAACGGGCGGTTGACCGACTGGGCCTAACTTTGTGTCAGGTGGAATCAATGGGGCCGGGTATAGGGCCGCTGATCCCATCGGCCTGGTTCCGCAGCATCGTTGTCATGCGAGCACCCATCAAACGCAGCTCATCAAGCGCGACCGGCAGCGCGCGCGCACTCGATGAAGCTGCGAACGAGCGGAATGCGGTGCTTGTCGCTCCACACCAAACTGAAATCGAGTCGCGCATGCTTGTCAGACAATGGAATGCCCACTATGTCCGGCGGTAGCGAGGCAAGGACAGATTCGGAGAACAAGGTTATGCCTCGACCGAGCGAAACGAGCCTGAGAAGGACTGGCATATCGTCGGCTTCTTCAACAACATCAGGTAAGACACCCGCACGCAGACACGCGCTTTCTACGACCGAGCGGAACGTTCGCCATCGGTTCATGGTGCCGAAGACGAAGGGCATACCACGTAAGTCCTTTAACGCTATCGTTGTCCGTTTAGCGATGGGTTCGTATTTGGACGCCAACACCACGAGCCGCTCACGAGACACCGGAATGTGCGGAAGTCCGCCGCCGCACGCTGCAGTGAGGGCGAAGCCCGCATCGATGGCGCCCTCCGAGATCGCGCTGATCTGATCGACAGAGGACATGAGGAAAAGACTCACTTCAGCGCCTGGAAATTCATTCTTGAACTGCAGAACGATCTTCGGCACAACTCCATATGCAGTGAGCGCAGAATAGGCTACAGATAACGTTCCAGCCTCTCCCTTCGCCGTCATCTGCGCGGCCCTCACCGCATGCTGGAGCAAGTTCACCGCCTCCTGAGCGTTGACAGCAAACAACGCCCCTGCTTCCGTTAGCTCCACACGCCTTGTCGTACGAACCAGCAACGCGAAGCCGAGATCATCCTCCAGCGCCTTAACGTATCGACTGACCGCAGGTTGTGCGATATGGAGCTGAGCAGCTGCCTTGCGAAAGCTCAAATGATGCGCTACGGCAAGAAACGCGCGCAGGCGCTGATGGTCAACGAGGCGGTCCATATATACAAATTTAGCATCAATAGAAGCTGAATTGATATTGGACGGAATATTACTGGCGGTAAAAGATTTGTTCAAGGCACTCCGCTCTATGCCTGTGACGACCACTGCCCGATCCGCTGCGGCAGTCGCGATCGATGAACCCTTTACCATCAGACAAATATGTATCAAGACTCAATCGATGACATCCAGACCGTGATTTCCGTCGGACAATTGGCCGGCACACACGATATCGAGCAGAACATCGCTAGCATTGAGCGTCTCGCGCGCACTGCTGCAAGCCATGGATCCAGGCTAATCGTGTTACCGGAGGCAGTGATGTATGCCTATACCGAATCAGGCGAGAAAATTGCCCAAATTGCCCGCCAGTGGGGGCGCAAATTCGAATCGGCTCTAAAAGGCATTGCTGATCGGCATGGAATTTCGCTCTTGGCGGGTGCCTACCTCCCAACGCAGACGGGACGCTCGAGCAACACGCTGATACTTGCACGTCCAGGCGCGGAACCGTCGCTTCACTACAACAAATTACATCTTTACGACGCCTTCGACTTTAAGGAATCCGAAAAGCATGATGTAACCGCGCTCAAATCGGACTTCAGCGAACTCGTTACCTTCGACCTCGATGGATTTACTGTCGGCATTCTGAACTGCTATGACCTTCGCTTCCCGGAAATGGCCCGTCTGCTAGTGGAAAAAGGCGCCGAAGTTCTGGTTGTTTCTTCAGGTTGGGTAGCTGGGCCGCTGAAAGAACTGCAATGGGAAACGCTCCTGAGAGCTCGGGCAATCGAGAACACATGCTTCGTAGCGGGAAGCTGTCAGCCGGCCCCGCTCTCAACGGGCCTTTCCATGATTATCGATCCCATGGGGGCGGTAACCAGTGGTGCTCACGAAGGCGAAGCGCTCGCGACGAGCACTCTTTCCAAGAAGCGACTGAAGCTGGTCCGAGACAAGCTTCCGTGTCTCGAGCAGCGACGTTATTCGCTCCTCCGGACTCACACCCAATAAGCAGACTCGACATAGCCAAGGAGCGTCGCCTTAGTATGAACAACACAGCAACGGCCGTTACGCCGGTCGCACGCACTGCGGAGTTTCGTAGAGTTATGGCATCTGCCGCGATCGGCCAATTCGTGGAATGGTACGACTTCGTGGTGTACGCCTATTCGGCAGGAATCATCGCAAAACTTTTCTTCCCCAACTCTGATCCGGTCGCAGCATTGCTTTCGACCTTTGCTGTGTATGCCGTTGGTTTCTTGGTGAGAATCGTCGGCGGCTTCGTTCTTGGCCGTCTCGGTGACCATTCAGGCAGACGGGGCGTGCTCGCCTTCGTCGTCCTGATGATGGGGGCATCTACCGTCTGCATAGGGATTCTGCCAACCTATTCAGAGATCGGTATCGCCGCGCCTGCGCTTCTGGTTGTTTGCAGACTCGTTCAAGGCCTTTCAGCTGCAGGCGAATCCACGGGATCCAACTCTTTCGTTGCCGAGCACGCACCGCCGGCGCGACGCGGCCTCTTTGTTGCATTTACGTACTCATTCGCCAATATCGCCCCGATATTTGCGGCACTAACCGTCTTGGCAATAGCCAGTGGCCTTGGTGCCGATAGATATGCTGCGTGGGGGTGGCGAATTCCCTTTCTGCTGGGGGCACCGCTTGCTTTGGTGGGACTCTACATTCGGTCGCATCTGAGCGAGTCCCCTGCGTTTGAAGCCGCGAAACAAAGCGCCCCCACTACAGTTCAGCCATTTTGGGTCACAATCAAAGAGCATAGGTCCGGGCTCGGATTTGTATTTACACTTTCTGTCGCCTCGAGCCTTGGGTTCTATTCCCTGGCAGGATATTTCGTCTCCTATCTCACCAACTCCGTTGGACTAGCCAAAAGCGACGCTCTGATTTCCAACAGTGTGTCACTGTTTATTGCGTTCATAAGCATGAACCTCGGAGCCCATCTGTCCGACCGTCTGGGACGAAAACCGATCCTGTTGACGGGGCTTCTCATGTCGTCACTCGCGATCATTCCGGGTTATATGCTCGCCATGCAAGGAACGCTCGCGGGTGCGATTCTAGGGCAGACGCTAATTGCTGCGACGAGCGGAATTTGGTGGGGCCCGCTTCCAGTGACCATGCTCGAACTTTTCCCTACACGAGTCCGTTTCAGTTGTTCTGCAATCGGCGTCAATGTTGCTTACGCGGTCTTCGGTGGCACGGCCCCGTACTTGGGGACGTGGCTTGTCCAGAAGACCGGCAATCTTCTCTCACCTGCAGTATATGCGGCCTCGGTCACGGTAATCAGCCTGATAGTTATCTCATTTTTGCCGGAGACCTATCGACGATCCCTTACGCAAGAAATAGATCGAAAATAAATCATCTCATCCGTATCGAATCAGACCGTAGCGTCCACCGTCTTAAATCGCATCAGATGATTTGATCTACCGCAAGAAACCCGCATACAATAAAGTCAGGATACCAAATGAAACGGACAATTATCACCACGGCACTACTTTGTGGACCCTCACTTGCTTTTCCTCAAAGCTCTGTAACGCTGTACGGTTTGTTGGAAGACGGTGTTACCTACGTGAACAACAGTGGCGACAAGGGAAGCGTGACCAGTCTTGTTTCTTCTATCGCCCAAGGAAATAAATGGGGATTACTTGGCACCGAAGATCTCGGCAGCGGCTGGAAAACTATTTTCAAGCTTGAGAACGGATTCAATCCGAACAATGGAAAGCTCGGAAACGGTGGTCTTGAGTTCGGGAGAAGTGCATTCATTGGTGTCGCAAATGATCGACTTGGCACCTTCACGCTCGGCCGCCAATACGACGCCATCCCCGACTTCTATGCGCCAACGACCATGAATGGAAACTGGGGCGCGTACTTCTCCCATGCCAACGATATTGACAATTCAGACAGCACTTACCGCATCAGCAGCACCGTAAAATATGTTAGTCCGAATATGAACGGTCTGCAGGTCGAAGGACTGGTCGCGCTTGGAGGCGTGCCAGGCTCCGTTTCCGCAAAAAGCACAGTCTCTGCCGGCGTAAGATTCTCAAACGGTCCAATCTACGTGGCCGCCGCATACACATCTTCGAAGACGCCGGCATCTCAATTTCCTGACGGCAACTGGGTTGCCAATCAACAGCGCCCCACTGCCAACGGTGCATTCGGATATGTCGGCCAGCCGGCGAACATGCAGGTTGCTGGCATTGGCGGCACTTATCAGTTCGGAAAAGCAAAAGTCGGCTTGTCTTATGATAATGTCCGGTTTGCTGATGCAAATGGAACGAATCGACCGGTTTTATTCAATAATTATGAAATCTGGTCACAATATTACTGGACACCATTTCTCGCGTTTGCCGCGGGTTACACTTTCACCTCAGTCACGTCAGACAGCGGCAACAGTCATCATCCAAGATACAACCAGTTCAACTTGATCGCGGATTACTTCATTTCAAAGCGAACGGACATTCAAATCTTGACGGTTTTCCAGAAGACATCGGGGGGCGCATTGGCGGATATCTACAATGGTTTTCCTGCAACTCAATCAAGCACCGATCGGCAACTTCTGGCGCGCGTGGCGATTCGACATAAATTTTGACGTACCACCAAAATGCGATGCGTGGTGCGTATTCGTCTCCGCGGCATGCTCAAAGCCATTGGTGGCGAGCTTCCCGCGGCACATCTATCACATGCGAAAGGCTAGTCGAACGGTGCACGACAGTGAATTCATTGATCCCCGGCGCGATTGACATCTGGTCGGCCGCCGAAGCATCTTGACGGACCAGTCCACGAGGTCGGCAAGGTGCTTCAACGAATTGCGCGCGCCGTCGATTTGCGTCGACGTGACGAGGACCGTTGCGCCATGCTCGATAGTCTCGCGAAGCATCCCTCACTGCTCTGAAGCACTGACGCGCTCGCACGTCTATGAGTGACATGATTACTGGCAACACATCTCTGCCACAATTAGCGAATCCGACAGACTATCGTCCGGCGCGGCGGTGCCCCAGCGGTAAACTCGGCAGAGGAGTTGACGATCAAAGGTGCCAGATATAGTGCGTGTGAGTCTTCAGCGAGATCACATACCGTCAACTCCTTCATGATGTACGTGCTCGCTGATCGAAAGCCGTGCATCGCGAAGCTATCGCCGCGCCTATAGCGACTGCAACTTAGTTCATGTTAGAACCAATGGCGCAAACCAATAGCGACTTCTGTTTGGTTTCTTGCCCCTGGAAGCTGAACGTTAGCCGCTCCGCTCGTATGATTGTAGTCAACTTGACCGTACACACTGGTCCTCTTTGAGAAAGCGTACTCCGCTTCCGAAACGAGGGCCCATCGCACGCCGTCATTGCCTGCGATTTTTTGCGCGTCATGAATATTGTCGTAATAGTACGCCTGACGAAGTAATACGGCTGGGTTCAACTGATACGAAACACCAGCAAAAAATCCCTGATCACGACGTTTGACGTCCGCTGTGCCAGATGGTGCGCCGATAATATTCAACTGTGTATCTGCAATACCAGTACCATCACGATTATTTTGATAGCCGGCATACAGTGTTGCCGGCCCGATCGCGTACGTTAGACCCAAGCCAAAGATGCGCTGGAGTCCACCATAGTTGGCGGCCTTAGTTTGTTGATACACGGCACCGGCTGTCATACTCCCTCCGGCATACATGATTGCACCACCGAACTGGGAATTTTGGGCGACGCTTCCCGGCACTCCGCCAACGCCGTAAGAAAGCCCTATCCGTACGGGTCCGAGCTCCTTCTCGTAGTACATGGCGCTCGGTCTTTTCCCGCTATCAGTGCCAAACCACCAAGCCGTGTTGTAGAAGTTGCCCACTGTGAGCGGATCGTAGTTGCTCATGGTGTTGTAGAAGATCGTGTTGATGTTTCCCGCGATTAACGATCCGAAGTGACCTTTGAGACCAACATACGCATATCGGTCGAAAATGACATTTTTGGATGCCATAGAACCATCCTGCGGATTGAAGCCGCTTTCCAGTCGAAAGATCGCACTCATCCCACCGCCGAGGTCTTCGTTCCCGAGCAACCCAAACCGACTGTGATTGATTGCGCCGTTACTCATTTCGACCACATCTCCTCCCTTCGGAGTGGCGTGATTTCTCCATACAAGGCTGGCGTCCACGACACCGTAAAGCGTGACGGACGACTGCGCGCTGGCCAACGAACTTGCCATAAGGGCTGCAATGGCAAAAGCAATGTTTTTCATCCGGATTTTCATCACAAATCTCCAACCAGTTTATCGAATTTATGTTTATTAATTAGTACGGCGAAATTCTATATATAAATTATTCTTATATCGTCTCGCTTTCTCGCCTCAATGACGCAAAGAATGGACCAAGGAACTGAAAAAGTTCCGATTCAATTTGGTGAAAGAGACGCCCCTGTTGGCGTGCAGGCGCTATGTATTTGTTATAGCCTGCCCGCGTCGACAATTTTTTTGAGAAATTCTCTGGTTCTCGCCTCTACGGGATCACCGAACAACTGCGAAGGCGGCCCTTTCTCGAGCACGCGACCTTGTTCAAGGAAAACAACCAGATCAGACACTTCCCGAGCGAACTGCATCTCGTGTGTCGCGAGAATCATGGTCATACCATCCGCTGCCAGGTCGCGGACGATGTTAAGCACTTCGGACACAAGTTCGGGGTCGAGCGCAGAAGTGATTTCATCCAGAAGCATGGCCTCGGGTCGCATCGCAATAGTACGGATAATCGCGACCCGTTGTTGCTGACCACCCGAGAGCTGATCCGGATAATATTCGGCGCGATGCGACAAATTCACCCGATCTAACAGTTCGCGAGCACGCTCCCGTGCCGCACCGACATTCTCTCCCAGCAATTTAACCGGCCCCAAAGCCACATTGTCCAGCACGGTCATATGGGGAAAGAGATTGTAGGACTGAAATACCATACCGACCCGCTTGCGCAATCGATTGACGTCGACGCCTGGGCCAGATACGACGTCGCCGCCGATTAGAACCTTGCCAGTGTCGATGGTCTCCAATGCATTGATGCAACGAAGAAGGGTCGACTTCCCGCAACCTGATGCGCCGATTAGCGTAACAACCTGATGCTTCTCGATATTAAGGTCGATTCCGCGAAGCACTTCGTGTTCCCCGTATCGCTTTTTTAGGTCGACAAGTTCGATGAATGACATTATTTACCCTTCTGGCGACGAGTTGAGCTTCGCGCAAGCATCCAGTCGACGAAGCGAGTTTGAGGTATCGTGACCATTACAAACAATGCAGCGACCACGGTGACCGACGACAGATTGAAGTTGCTCGACGCATAAAATTTCGCTTGATTGAATGCGTCGACAGTTCCAATGATGTTGACCAGAGAGGTGTCCTTTTGCAGTGCGATGAACCCACCAAGCAGCGGCGGAATGACACGACGCACCGCTTGAGGAAGGATCACGTACCTCAGCGTTTGGCCGTATGAGAACCCGAGTGAGCGCGTTGAAGACCACTGCGAAGGATGGATTGACTCAATGCCAGCCCTGTATGTCTCCGCAGCATATGCGCTAAATGTCATCGTCAAGGCAAAGATCGCATACCATTCTGGCGATAAGTCGCTTAGAAGCGGGATTTTCGCCAATGGAAGACCAAAGCCAACCAGGTAGAGGACAATGATGGCCGGAACCGCCCGCATAATGTCGATATATGCAATCGCCAACGCCCTCACCGGTGCTCCGGCCCGACCTGGAATCATCCGCATGACAGCGAGAACAAGTCCGAATACGAGCACTAGCGCTTGCGAAACAAGGGCCATCCATATGTTGACACCGAACGCCCTCAACACATCGAAGAAGCATTCCTTTATGACATCAATGCGTAGAAACGTTTTCTGAATGCTGCCATCATTGATCGTCAAGAACAAACCGAACATAAGAATTATCAAATATGTCAGGTTCAGGCCAAACGAAATAAGCGCATCCTGCTTCGCGCCGTCGGCACTTGCACGGGCTGCCAGAATATCGCTACGGCGCGCCTCGCGTTGAGCCTTGAGAGACAAGCGCAAGGCAGCGACGCTATACCAGAGCGACACAGCGGCAGCAACTACACCGACCGAGCTGATTGCAAGTCCAATAATGTTGCCGGCCCTATTGTGTGTAGAGGTCACCATGAGGGCACCGCCGATGGTTGCGATCAGCAGTAACAGTGCCAACGACGCCGTGATTGCCGCGATCGAAAGCGGCAGACTCTTGGGCGCCGGACTCAACGTGTCTCTGTCGACAAACGCGTTCGATGTTTCACTCACAATGTTCATCAACGTACGCTCCAGAAGGATATCTGGGATGGGTCAACACCGAACTTCGGTTGAAGGTATGTAGCCGAGAGCCTTTTGAGCGTACCGTCAGATGCGAGTGAACCGACCGCCGTATCGACGGGTTGCGTGTTGACCGAACCACGCGGGGTAATCACGCCATAACCCTGATCTACTTTAAATTGCCCGGGTACATGTACTACCCCATTTGATGCCTTGGCTTGCGTGAGAGCGAGCGTGGTATCGGTCACGACCGCATCGATCTGTCCTGCCATCAGAGCGGTGAACATGTCTTCCTGGGCTTGGTAAACACTAACCTTCGTCTGCGGCTTGAGGACGTTTGCGACCCAATCCGAGCCGACATTACCTTGAAGCACGCCGATACGCTTGTTCCTGATGTTACCTTCGGTAACGTCGCCAGAGACCTTCGTTGCAACACCGAGATTGGAAGTGAAGTACGGCCGAGAAAAGTTGAATACTTTCTTTCTCGGTTCGGTAATTGTTGTCGACGCAATCGCTACGTCGTAGCCAGTCGCCATCCCGGAAAAGAACTGCGCGGGGCTGATGTTCTTGATCCTGATATGGTGAAGTCCGGCGCGCGATGCGATGTTGGCAGCAAGGCAGTACTCGAATCCTCCGTTGATGGTGTCCGGCGACATCCCGTTCCACCAACCGGGGTTAGGCAAGATGGTGGCCACCGTCAGCGTATCTTTCTCGACCGTTTGCAGCTTAATATTTTGCTGCGTGCTTGTAATCTCGCAGGTTCCGAACGAGGACGAAGTCTGAGCCTGGCTACCTGCGATCGCGGGTGTGACGACGGTTGCAGTCGTTACAAGCATCCACGTGGCGGCCGCAGTCGAAAATTTGCGCTTCATATGCAATCCTTAATAAATCAACCAGAAATTCACGAGCGAATCTTCGAATAGTTCGAACACTCACGTTCCAGAGCGGAAAATAACAGCTCCAATTGCACCTGATCAGCACCAGGGTATTCCGGATGCCATTGAACGCCTACCCCCCATTGATCGCCCGCTATCTCGATCGCTTCAGTGATGCCATCCGGCGCGACGGCTGAAACGATAAGGCTTTCTCCGAGCTCATGAACGGCCTGGTGATGTGCGGAATGGACGATGATCTGGCCAGTGCGGTAGATCACCCCCAGCTTGCTATCAGGCAGAATCCGTACGCTGTGCGTGATGAATTGCGTGTTGTTTGCAGATACATTGTGAATGGACTGGGTGCCAACGTCCTGCAGAAGCGAGCCGCCGAGCGCAACGTTCAAAATTTGCATTCCCCGGCAAATGCCCAGGAATGGCATCGAACGTTTCATCGCGGCGCGAACGAGCTTGATCTCAAAATCGTCAGCTCGCGGGTTGATCCCATATGAGCACGGATGCAAGGTGTCGTCACCATAATTTCCGGGGTGAACGTCGCTGCCGCCGAGCACGACAAGTCCGTCATACTCGCTGATAAGATCAGCGGGATCTCTGGACGAATGAGCAGCGTCCACCATGCCTGCGTCGAGGCCTGCTCTGGCCAGTTTCGAAACGGTGTGGTTCGCCAAGGTCCGGAGCGCCAGGTTCAATTCCGGCGCAGCGAGCTCAGAGTCCATGACGCAGGATACCAAGACGCGAGCGGGCACTTTTTTAGCAACTTCTGACATAAGGAGTATAATTGAGTGTCGACGGTAAAACTATAACACCTAGAGATTATGGACAAAAAAGCTTTCGCATCCACACTTACCCCTATCGCGGGGCAGAGTGCACCCGAAACAATCGTGCGCAAGGTAACCGAAAGCATCACGACCGGTGAGTTTCGGCCCGGCGACAAGTTGCCTCGGGAGGAAGAACTCGCCCGTACGTTCGGGGTGGCACCCATGACGCTTCGCACCGCACTCGCGTCCCTGCGCGAACTAGGGCTGGTCGTGACAACACGTGGGCGGTTCGGCGGTAGTTACATTGCAGAAAATGTCGGCCAGCGCTTGCGAGAAGTGGCGGGAGCAAACACATTCACACAGAGTGAACTCCGAAGTCTCACCGACTGGCGCCGCGCAATATCCGGAGAGGCCTGCTTCCTTGCAGCCGAACGGGGCAGCGAGAGAGACATCCGGAGGATTGAAGAGGCGGCCCGACGGTTTGACGCGGAGCCTACCGACGTACCGGCAAGACGCATGGCCGATGCACACCTCCACACCTTGATAGCGGAAGCCGCCAAGTCTCCGGACCTGCTGCGTGAGGAGGTAGAAATACAGGCGCAGATGAACCGTCTGATCATGCCGCTGCCTCTCATTACACCGGTGAAAGGAACGCTTTCCTTTGAACATCGGCGATTGGTGTCGGCCATTGCCGCGCGGGACGCCGACGGCGCAAGGCGAGAGATGATCGCACACGTTGAATCAACGTTCGAATGGTGCAAACCACTCTTGGGTTGTTGATATCGCCACGCTTGCAGATCGCGCCAGATCCGGTCGTGCGTTCGTCTGGCGAAATCCATGTGCGGCAGTTCGAATTATTCGAACCGCCCCGTGTTCAATGACGTCGCTCGTCGCGGCGACTCAGAAGGTATGCATCATGGCGACGCGGGACACGACTTGATGCGAGTTCGAGGAAACGCCAGCTGAACCAACAATGAATGCGTTGTCGAGCACGGTGCCGGTCGCACCCGAAACCTTTTGATACACCGCTTGCGCATAGAGCACGGTTCGCTTGGACAGCGAGTAGGAGGCCATGACGCCACCTTCGTTCCAGTGAATGGACGACGCCCCCCCGCCGCTGTTCACCTTGGCGCGCGTATAGGTATACATGCCGCCGACGGAAAAGGCAGGCGATATATCGTACTTTACGTTCCCTTCGAAGTTGTCGAACCTGGTGCTTCCGTTGCTCGTTCTCAGGTCGCCAACCCATATCGAGCTTGCCGGCCGAGACACATTCATATGCGTGTACACGAGCCCTAGCGTCGCAGGACCAATGCCGTAGTTTGCGCCAATGCCGTAGATCTTTTGGTTCCCCGCGACAAATCCTGCGTCGTCGGTGGTAAGGGCACCGGTCTGAGATGCACCCGGAGACGAAAGGTCTGCATAAATTGCCCCGACGGTAAGCGTGTCATACGTGTATTTGATGCCTGCCGTCACTGCTCGATTCAGTGCAAAACCACCGGCCTGGTTGCTGAACCCGTACATCGCGGTGGCGGAGAAACCACCGTAAGTACCAGACGTGTACTTGATGGCGTTATCGATATGAAATGTCGCATCCGTATTGTCGTTGTCCAAAGGGTGTGAGAAAAGCGTCCCGGCCCAATTGCCATTGGCCGTCAGCGGACCCAGCACATCCGTAATGGAGTCGAACTGGCGACCCAGCGTCAGCGATCCCAAAGCGTCTGATTGCAGACCCACGTATGCGTTGTAGCCGAAGAGCCGCCCTCCGTACGACAGCCGACCGTTGTTGATATCGAAGCCGTTGTCGAGTTGAAAGATGCCATGCAGGCCGCCGCCAAGTTCTTCGCTGCCTTTCAGCCCGAACCGGCTGACGCCCAGGTCGGCGGTCGACATCTGATATGCCTTTGCTCCGCCAGCGTTGTTGGTGAAGTTCAGGCCTTCGTCGAGGACCCCATACAGGGTAACGCTACCTTGTGCGCTGGCGACAGTCGAAAAGATGAACGTGGCGGCGGCGACTGACAGAGACTTTTGCATGAAGAACCTATTATGAGAGTGAGGTAATTGAAGACAGACTTCCGTTCGGACCTGTTTCGTGACGGCCCTGGTCGTGGCAGTCCACGATCGCATGGGGCGTCCGTAACGCCTGTCGGCTGCTCTCCCGAATCATCTGCATCGTCTCTGGACGACAACTGCAGATCCCGACCTTTGGGTGAAAGGCATCGCGATTCGGTTGTGACGCCAGCCATATGGCGACAATGAGACCCAGTACCTGGCAGACGGAAACCGTTATGGTCCGTACACATCCATGCGCAGCAGAGATCATTCGTACCATTCGTTGTCCTATATGACACACGTTGCATCTCGAAGGAACGGATTGTCCGCGAACCCCGGCTGCCAACCGCTGCCGTCTGTGTGACCTCTAAGAGCAGGAACAATGCCAATCACGCGTCGACATCGCTTTTTTCCGTCGAATCAGCACGTTAGCGAATCAGCGTAGGCGATTTCCCCTACTGCCGAGGTGATGCAGAACTGCGGCACCCGTGATGCAGTGATGCGGCTCTGCCATCAGAGCCCACCCATGTGACGACACACGCGACAGCGACTCACATGCCTTCATTTGCGAATATCCGGCGGCTGGGTATCATGTGAACCATTCCGCCACGATTGACCAAGTGCAAAAGAAGACCGCTCGCATGGACCTACGACAGCTTCGATACTTCGTGACCGTTGCCGAACAACTGCACTTCGCGAATGCTGCGGAAACGCTCGACATCGCTCCATCTGCGCTGAGCATGCAGATACTTGCGCTTGAAAAGGAGCTCGGCGTAAAGCTGCTGATAAGGACGAAGCGCTCGGTTACCCTGAATGCAGCGGGTTTGTTGTTCCTGCAAGAGGCCAGACAGACGCTCGCTGCAGCCGAGAACGCGAAGCGCGTTGCGATGATGGCCGGGCGTGGACAACTTGGTGCGCTGGAAATCGGATACGTGATTTCCGCGGCATGCGCCGGCGTCGTACAACGGTTACTGACTAGCCATGCCGAAAGCTATCCGCAGGTGCGAACCGGGCTACATTCGCTGGATAGCCCGGCTCAAATTCAACGACTCCATCAACGGGATCTCGATGCGTGCATTGTGCGAACAGCCGCAGGCAACCGCGAAGAAGTCGACCAGATTCTTTTGTTGAGAGAAAGGCTAGTTGTCGCCTTACCACAAACTCATCGCCTGGCAGGACAGGAAGCGATACACGCGGCAGAGCTCGCCGACGAGACCTTCACGGCACCTCAATTCGAGCGAGACATTGGCTTTGCCCGTCATCTGTTGGCAATCGGTCGAGACGCCGGTTTTACACCGAGGATTGAGCTCCAGACGAAGGACTTCCTCACGGCTCTCGTGCATGTCGCGTCCGCCCACGGCGTGGCAATCGTGCCGGAGAGTATCGGAAACATCAGGCTTCCCGGGTTAGTGTTTCGCCAATTGTTAGATATCCAGGACGATTCAGAGTTGTATCTTGTCTTGCGCAGGAATGACCAATCGCCGTTAGTCGCGAGCCTGCGGGACATCGCCATTCGAATGGGTGGGACGCGAGTCGAATAGCGACGAAGGGGCGCCAGAGCACACCCTCCGTCTGAAATATCATCTGATGCGCGCTTCCGTCGCCTCAACCGGCAAGGTCGATAGCGCGGGCGATATGTTCTCCAATCTCGATCGACGCCGTTGCTGCAGGAGACGGAGCGTTGCAAACGTGAATGGATCGGTCGCCTGGAATGAGATGAAAGTCGTCCACGAGGCTGCCGTCGGACTTCAGCGCTTGTGCGCGGACGCCGGCAGGCGCAGCCACGAGGTCGCTTTCGTGAATCTCGGGAATGAGCTGCTGCAGGCTCTTGACGAAAGCCGCCTTGCTCACTGAGCGCTGCATTTCCTCGAGTCCTTCCCGCCAGTACTTCGACGACAGCTTCCAGAAGCCCGGGTACATCAAGACTTCGCCAAGGTCTCGAAGGCTGAAGTCCCTCTTGCGGTAACCCTCGCGCTTGAAGGCCAGCACTGCATTGGGCCCCGCTTCAACGTGACCACCAATCATCCGGGTGTAGTGAACCCCGAGAAACGGGAAATTCGGGTTCGGTACCGGGTAGATCAGGTGCTTCACGAGATGTCGGCGTTCGGGTCGAATCTCGTAATACTCGCCCCGAAACGGCACGATCTTCAAGTCGTCGGCGACGTTGTCCATCCTCGCGACGCGATCCGAGTGAAGGCCGGCACAGTTGATGACGAACTTCGTCTGGACAACCCCTTGACGTGTTTCAATCTCAACGTTCGATGCGTTCTTGCGAATCGCCAGGACCCGCTCACCCAGGCTGATTTCGCCTCCACCCAGGGTGATGATTCGGCCGTACATCTGGCAAACCTGTTTGTAGTTCACGATGCCAGCGGCAGGAACTCGAATCGCTTGCAAGCCCGCGACGTGGGGCTCGATCTCCTTCAACTGGTCCGGCCCAATCTTTTCAATGGCAAGGCCGTTCTCGAGCCCGCGTTTGTACAGATTCTCAAGCAGGGGAAGTTCCTCGGGCTTGGTCGCAACAATCACTTTCCCGCAGATTTCGTGTTCAATCGCATGCTCCTCGCAGAAGCGGACCATCGACTCGCTACCGGCACGCGCGAACTTCGCCTTGAAGCTCCCTGGTTTGTAGTAGATACCTGAGTGGATTACACCGCTGTTGTGACCAGTCTGGTGTTCAGCGAGGGAGTTCTCTTTTTCGATGACGATAATCTTCTTGCCGGGGAACCGCTTCGTTAGCGCCATCCCGGTCGAAAGTCCAACGATACCGCCGCCGACAATGGCAAAGTCATATGGCCGCTTCATAACGTCTAACGCCTCACAGTTGCGTGAATTCCCCGCGAATGCGCATCAGCTCGCGGTGCAGTCCCGGGTTCTTTTCGAACGGCGCCCGGCCATGAAGCCAGAACAGGTTGTTCAACATCACAAGGTCGCCGACGGGCAGCGGGATAGCAGCCGTTCCCTTTGACGCTTCCATCGACTCGGACAGACTTTGCAGGTAGTACGCGTGGTCGATCGACTCCGGATTGGCGAATTGGTCGATGAAGCAGATGCCCGGCTTGCCGTCGACATTGAAGAACGTACGCCGTTCGACTTGCTGCCCCACATTTTTGCTAGGCGGAGACTTATACGTGAACTTGTAAGAGGCGAGCGGGTGATTGACGAACTGGTCCAACTGTTCCCAATCGTCCAAATGGAGCAGCCGTGACTCGCCACCGACAGCGTTCTGTTCACTAAACTTCATCATGAGCAGCCAGTCAGTCGGCTCATCGACGAAAGTTCCGTCGGTGTGCAGCGTGAACAGACGATACGCCTGACGCAGGTAGGAATCGCTGTTATCCGTATCTTTCACCAAGAAGCGAGCGTAGTACGTACCCGACATCGAGTCATGGTTGGCTGGCCCGACAAGATGAGCCATGGCCGTGCCGAACTTCACGTAGTCGTCCGCGTTGCTCGCCGCGCCTTGCACACCGATGGTCAGCCCGCCGGAAGCGCGGTCGCGCAGGATGCTCCGCACGGTGTCGGTGAAGCTCTTCCCCAGCATTGCTTCCAGCTTGCCTGCGAGGACGAACCGCATATACGGTACATACTCGAGATTCTGGCTGTTGATTTCACGTGTTTGCTCAAAGAATCGATCGAGTACTTCCTGGTCGACTTCAATGTGGCGAATGCGTGCATGATGCGGATTCTGTCCGACATGGAAGCGCTCGCCCTTTGCCAGTCCATACGGACTCCTAATTTCAGTCACTTGTGCGGTATCCATTTTTTCGCCTCTCCTTCGCAGATGTGGTGCGGGTATGAACCATTCTAGTTTTGACTTGGGCGGCTCTCAATTCGATTCGGGTGTGATTCAATTCAGAAAAACTGATTTGTTCATCCGTTTGCCTTACGCGCGACGGACTGACGAACGTAGCGGCACCGTCAGCTGCCTGTGACCGGACGACGCGATTCGCTGCCGAATACGTGTGATGGCACGAACCGTCAAGACGCCCGCGTTGAGCTCCTTGATTCCGACCACGTTAAGCAACGGCCGCGCCTCATCGCCCAGGTGCGGAAGCAACATTTGAGCAGCCGAGAAGTCCTGGCTCTCCGTCCAGAAACTCGGTAGCGCAACCGTCCAGATACCGACAGCCGAGGCGGCTTGAACACCGATGGTTGTCGCGGCAAGCGCGACGGCAGTATTCGCTGGCAACTCAAGCGTGTGAAGCAGACGCTGATACATACCGCTGGTGACCTCGCTGAATCGCGTGCCGTCTCCCGAGGCAACGGCGCAGATGGTCGACGTCCAGTTGCTGCCCAACAGTGACTCCAGTGCCATCGATACTGAGCTCGGCGTTTGGCAGCTGACGACTGCGATGCGATAGCCGCCCTGTTCCGCTTGTTGAAGCACCCGCGCGACACCCGGACGGAACGCCAGCCCTCGCTCCTTGAGGAGTCGGTTGAATGCTTCTACCCGTTCCGCCTCGATGCTCCCGAGCAAATCGTCCGACCAGTCCGCTTCGACCTGCTCTTGATAGCAGGCAGGAAGCTGAGGACGACTGCTCACGGACAGCAAGCGCTGATACACCTCGGGCGTCCAACGCAAGCTGAGCCCGACACGAGAAAAAGCGGTGTTGAATGCCAGCAGGTGCAGTGAATCTGTGTCTGCCAATGCGCCATCAAGGCTGAAAATCAATACTTCAGTCGACACGTGTCACCTCGAATGAGAAGTGTCCAAAACGCGCATCTGCGTCTTGCCACAGGCTGGTAGGCGGTCGAACCACTTTCGGGGAAGCGAACTAACGACCAGGATTTCGTGGATTCCTTGATACACATTTCGTGCCAAGCACGACAGCGAATGACCGCTCAAGGCTTGACAGCCAGTTTTTGAATTGACAAGCCGCCCGCGTGATTCATTCCTGCAATTTGCTGCACTACAAGCATCACAAAAATGAATCAGACGCTGATGGAGACAAAAAAAACGGCACCGAATCTTCGGTGCCGCCAAAGCCATTCACGGATGGACTGGACGAACCCAGTCGGCCCTAACCGTTATAAGCGGTCTTCACGGTAGTGAAGAACTCCGCTGCGTAGCTGCCTTGCTCCCGCGAGCCGTAGCTCGAGCCCTTGCGCCCGCCGAAAGGGACGTGATAATCGACCCCGGCGGTGGGAACGTTGACCATCACCATGCCGGCCTGCGCTTCGCGCTTGAAGCGTGTGGCGTATTGGAGCGACGTCGTACAAATGCCTGCCGATAACCCGAATTCCGTATCATTGGCTATCTGGAGCGCGTCGTCGAAATCTCGTGCCGGGATGAGACATGCTACCGGGCCGAATATTTCTTCGCGGGCGATACGCATTCCGCTGCTCGCGTCCGCGAACAGTGCCGGCGAGAGGAAAAATCCGTCCGTGTCGCGCTTGATACGGTCTCCGCCGAACGCAAGCGTCGCACCTTCTTCCCGCCCGATCCGGATGTATTCCAGGTCGGTCTGCAACTGCTCGGAATCGACCACCGGCCCAATGTGCGTGTCTGCGGAGAGCGCGTGACCCACGCGCAAGTGCGAAAGCCGCTCGACGAGCGCGTCGCGGAATCTGGAATAGATGCCGTGCGTGACGATGATTCGGCTCGATGCCGTGCATCGCTGGCCGGTAGAGTAAAAGGATCCCTGGATAGCACAGGTGAGTGCCGTCTCCATGTCCGCGTCATCCGTCACGAGCAACGGGTTCTTTCCGCCCATCTCGAGTTGCAACTTTGCAAAGCGTGCGCCGGCCGTTGCCATGACCCGCGCCCCAGTCCCGGTGGAGCCGGTGAAACTGATCGCATGAACCTTCGGACTCTCGAGGAGCGCCTTCCCTACGACGCTGCCACGGCCGATAACGAGGTTGAAGACGCCCGCCGGAAACCCGGCACGACTGATGATTTCGCTCAATGCCCACGCGGACGATGGCACCAGTTCTGCCGGCTTGAACACCACACAGTTACCATAAGCGAGCGCCGGCGCAATCTTCCACGCCGGGATGGCAATCGGGAAGTTCCACGGCGCGATGATGCCGACGACGCCGACTGGCTCACGGGTGATGTCGACGCTCAAGCCGGGTCTGACAGATTCGAGGTGTTCACCCCGTACGCGAAGGACTTCGCCCGCGAAAAATTTGAAGATCTGGCCGGCGCGCGCCACTTCACCGATACCTTCCGCACGGGTTTTTCCTTCCTCCCGTGAAAGCAGCTCGCCCAGCTCTTCTTTCCGGGCGAGGAGTTCAGTGCCCACGCGATCCAGTGCATCAGCGCGAGCTTGCACGCCGAGTACTTGCCCGGTAGTGAACGCCTGGTACGCGGCGTCGATTGCCTCGAGAGCCAGGCTCTCGTCCGCCTGTGAGAATTCGTCGACCACGTCAGATGTATCGGACGGGTTGATGTTTCGGTAGCCGTCCGAACCGGGACGCCATTGCCCACCGATGTAGCTCGTTTTCATTTGAGTACCTTGATCACGCGTTGTTTCTGAAGTTGCTCAATGACGTCGTTCGACAGGCCCAGCACACCTTCGAGTATCTCCCTGGTGTGCTGCCCCAGGAGTGGTGGCGGATTCCTGTAGTCAACCGGTGTTTCGCTCATCCGAATCGGACTTGCCACCGTACGCACAATCCCGGCCAATGGGTGCGGCTGTTCAATGACCGCCCCCCGCACCGATACATGCGGGTCCTGGAACGCCTGGCCGATGTCGTTGACCGGGCTGCAAGGAACGCCAGCAGCCTCGAGGGCAGCCAGCAACTCTGCATTGCGCCAAAGCTTGATTTGCTCACGAAGGAGCGGGATAAGCACCGTTCTGAACTCGACGCGTCTGCGATTGGTCGCGAAGCGCTCCTCATTCGGCAGCCCTTCGCAACCGATCGTCCTGCACAGCGCCTTGAACTGTTCATCGTTCCCGACCGCGATTACGATTCGCCCGTCCGACGTCTCGAAGTCTTGATACGGAACGATGTTCGGATGGGCATTGCCCAATCGGACGGGCGAAATCCCGGTCGTGAGAAAGTTCGACGCCTGATTGGCCAACGTGGCGAGTTGCACGTCCAGAAGAGACAGGTCAATCCGCTGGCCTACACCCGTCACCGTCCGATGATGAAGGGCCGCGAGGATGGCCGAACTCGCGTAGATGCCTGTCATGACGTCGGTCAGTGCCACACCCACCTTCTGCGGCCCGGCACCCGGCTGACCGTCTGGCACGCCGGTAATGCTCATCAATCCGCCCATCGCCTGGATCGCAAAGTCGTACCCTGGGCGATTGGCGTACGGACCCGATTGCCCGTACCCCGTCACCGAGCAGTAGATCAGGCGAGGATTCAGTTCTCTCAGGCTGTCATAGTCCAGCCCGTACTGCACCAGGCCGCCGGTCTTGAAGTTCTCGACAAGAACATCAGACTTCGCGACGAGGTCCCGGATGATTTTCTGGCCTGCGGCGGTCGCGATATCAATGGCGAGCGAACGCTTGTTGCGATTGGCGGCGAGAAAGTATGCCGACTCCGAGGTCGTATTCCCATCGCGGTCTCTCAGGTACGGAGGGCCCCATGCACGCGTCTCGTCGCCAAGCGCCGGACGCTCGACCTTGATCACGTCGGCACCGAGGTCGGCAAGAATCTGCGTGGCCCAAGGGCCAGCGAGTACTCGCGACAAATCGAGCACCTTTACGTCGGACAATGCGGAACTCATCGATCAGCCAGGCTAGAGAAGCATTGAAGAAAGGCGCGAACCGAAGCCGCGCCCATTTCCGGCACGGATAAGCGAGCGACGCTTACCCGTATGCCGACACGTTCAGGCCAGCTGTACGACGCCGGCGCCGGCCGTCAACTTGAGGAGGATGCCCTCGATGATGTCCATGCCCTCATCGATGAGCGCGTTCGAAGCCGTCAGGGGGAGCATGATGCGCAAAACGTTGCCGTACGATCCGCACGTCAACAGGAGAAGCCCTTCCTTTTGTGCTTCGGCCTTCAGACTCGTCACGATGTCGGGAGCCGGCTGCCCATCTTTCATGAATTCAATCCCTGTCATGGCGCCGAGACCGCGTACGTCGGCGATTTCAGGGACATGGGCACGCAGGCCGTTGAAGCGGGAACGCAGGCGCTCGCCGATCGCCTCGCTTCGCGCGCAGAGGGATTCCTCCTCCATGACGTCGAGAACCGCGAGGGACGCGACACAGGCCATCGGGTGACCTGCGTACGTGCTTCCCAACCCGCCGGGAGGAATCGAATCCAGCACGTCGGCGCGACCAACAACGGCCGAGATCGTCATGCCGCCGCCCAGTCCCTTAGCCATCGTGGTCAGGTCCGGCACGACGCCGGAGTGCTCCATCGCGAACATCCGTCCGGTCCGGCCAACACCGGTCTGGATTTCGTCCGCGATGAAGACGATGCCGTACGTGTCACAGATGTTCCGCAGTCGCTTGAGGAATTCGGTCGGGGCGGGCGTGTAGCCACCTTCGCCCTGGACCGGCTCCACGATGATTGCAGCAACGCGCTGTGGGTCCACCGTGTATTTGAACAACCGTTCGAGGCCGTAAATGGCATCGTCGACCGAGACGCCATGCAGCTCCGACGGAAACGGCGCCTGATAGACCTCTGCCGACATCGGGCCGAAACCGGCCTTATAGGGCGCAACCTTGCCTGTCAGCGCCATCGCCATGAACGTACGGCCATGGAAAGCACCGTCAAACGAGATGACAGCCGAGCGCTTCGTGTAGTAACGGGCGACTTTGACGGCGTTTTCGACCGCTTCGGCACCGGTCGTCATGAAGAAAGCCTTCTTTGGGAATTGGCCAGGGGCAAGTTCCGAAAGCCGTTCCGCAAGCTCGACGTACGATTCGTAGGCCACGACTTGAAAACACGTGTGGGAGAATTTCTCGGCCTGCTTCGCAACCGCTGCCGACACCTTCGGGTGTCGATGTCCCGTATTGAGAACGGCGATACCGGCACAAAAATCGATATACCGCTTGCCTTCGACGTCCCAGATTTCCCCGTTCTCCGCGCGTTCCGCGAATACTGGATGAGCATTCCCAATGCCTTGGGGAACGGCGCGAGCGCGTCGCGCCATCAAAGCCTGGTTCGTTTGCTCGTTATTCGACATCTTTCACTCCTGTTGATACGGGATGACCGGGTGGTCATCACAATTCAAAGATCAAGCCGGGACGACGGCTCGGTCGTTATTTCGAGACGGTAATTTCGCCCTTTCCACTACCGAACCCAGTCCAGCGGGTGTCCGCCTGGCTGGTAAACACTTCTTTTGAGACGAGCTGGCCCGTTGCAGCCTTCCACTTTCCGGTGCCTCCCTGAAGCTTGAACGTGATGCCGTCGTATACGGTATCGATGGCGCTCAGAAGCTTGTCACCGTCCTTGTCCTTCATCTCGCAGCGGCCGGTGCCTTTCGCCGTAACGTCCTTGCCCACCGTCGTATCAGTCTCGATTCCGACACACGTGGTGTCGAAAAAAACATCGCCCTTTGACGGCAGACTTACCCTGTAGCTGCCACGCAGTTGAAACACCGCCGTCGAGCGATTCGCGCCTTCCGCGATGCTGGGCGAAAAATCCGCCGTCCAGCCACTCGACAAGATCACTGGCTCAGCTGACGCGACCGCAGATGCGAGCAGGACACTGCAGCCGAACAACATCACACCGATTTTCATGTTTGACCTTCAAATAGTCTTTGAACGTGGAACGCAGAACGCCAGCCTGGAGCGGCCCCTTTCAACCAGGGGCCGCCCGGACCAAAGGTCAGACGCCCGTGCGAAATGCAAAGCACAGCACAAACGCTTCTGCCAAAAAGTGGCGGAGCCCCGCGATCAAATGTTTGTATCGCATTTCATCCTCCATTTACTAAGGATTACTACGTTAGCCCGCTGCATGCTGTCGAGTGGCATCTTTGGTTGGAACAACTTCAGCGCTCGGAGAGTCCCAAGACCATTCGTCAGAGGTTCCGCGAGGCCGTTACTTCATGAAACGCACCATGCTCGCCAGACGCAAACTGCCGTTGCCTAGTGAGCAAATGCGCGTCTCCGGCCGGAGCATCACTCTTGCGGTGCGGCTTGCCGATGAAGAGATAGAGCAGCCCGGAGACGACGACCACGACCAGGGTCAGCAGCATGGAGTAGTTCATGTACCACGGAGCTGTCGGAGTGCGCGGCCAGAGAATATTGACGACAGCGCCGATTCCATAGGTGAGCGCAAGGATGTTGACCAGCCATCCGAGGTTGCCCATCGAGAACTGACCGGCCGGGCGCCAGCCGCGCACGCGGGCGAACATCGCACCGAGCACCACCATCTGGAACGCGACGTAAATGCCGACCGCGGCAAAGCTGACAATAATGTTCAGCGCATCCTGGACGAAGAACCCGATGCAGTCGATGAACGCGGACACGATACCGGCAACCACCAGCGCCGCGGCCGGCACGTGAGTCCGCGGAGAGATGCGGGAGAGGAAGCCGCTGCAAATGATCATCTTGTCACGAGCGTAGGCATAAACCAGCCGACTGACCGCGGCCTGGAGGCTGAGAATGCACGACACGTGTGAGATCAGCACAATCCCGTAGACCACCCGTGCGCCAATCGAGCCGAAAGCATGGGTAAGGATGGTGTTGATCGGGTCCGCGTCCTTGCCCGAGATGGCAGCCTGCAGGTCGGGTACCGCAAGGATGAGGCCAAGGCACGCGTAGATGGTGACGGGGATACCGATGTAAATCGTCATCCGCATCGCTCGCGGAATCGCCTTGCCCGGGTTCGGTGTTTCTTCTGCAAGGTCGCCGCATGCTTCGAAGCCATAGCAACAGAACATGCCGACCAACGCCGCGGCAAGGAAGGCGGGCAGATACGAACCACCTGCACTGAAGCTGAACGTCTCGAAGATGACGTGAAGCGGCTGCAGACGGCCGAAAAGGAGCAGGTAACCGCTGACGAGCAACGCGCCCAGCACCTCGCAGATGAAACCGAACATCGCAATGCGTGCCAGCGTCTTCGTGCCGAGAAGGTTGATGAGCGTCGACCCGAGCAAAAGTACGATGGCGATGATCGTCGTCGTTTTCGGTGTGACGTCGAACCCCAGCAGATAGGCAAAGAACGGCGCACCGCCAACAGGGACAGCGGCCACCGTTGTAATCAAAGCCCACATATAAACCCAACCGCTCATCCATGCCCAGCGCGCGCCCACCAGGCGTCGTGTCCACGGATAAAGTCCGCCGGCAATCGGGAATTGCGACACGACCTCGCCAAAAATCAAGCAGACAAACATCTGGCCAATTGCCGCAATCAGATAGGACCAGATGAACGGAGGCCCCCCCGTCGTCATGCCGAACGTGAACAGCGTGTACGCGCCCACGACGGGAGAAAGATAGGTAAAGCCGAGCGCAAAGTTTTGCCACAGGCCCATCGAGCGGTCGAAGCTCGATGTGTAGCCCAACGCTGCGAGTTGCGCCGAGTCGTCGTCGGCAGAGCGGGGGTCAGAGAAGGACATGTTGTCTCCTACCTTCAGATGGAAAATTCAGGCGAAACGGCGTTTGGGGCCGGCGCCACACCGCTATGCACGGTGTTGCGCCAGTTTGCCGACCGGGTCGGCGCGGTCATGCGCCGACTTCCTCCGGCAATGCGGTTTCACTCCAAATTGAGCCAAACGGACTTGCTCTGCGTGTGAGCAAGAATGGTTTCGAAGCACTTGTCGCGCCCCTGCCCCGACTGCTTGAAGCCACCCCAAGGCTGCGTCATGTCGCCGTGGTCGTAACAATTCACCCAGACGATTCCCGATTCGACGTTGCGCGCCACGCGGTGGGCGCGGGTGACATTCGATGTCCAGATACCGGCAGCCAGCCCATAAATGGACGAGTTTGCGATATCGACCGCTTCCTCTTCGCTGTCGAACGGCATGATGGCTGCAACGGGTCCGAAGATTTCCTCGTTCGCAATGCGCATATTGCGATTCACATCGGTGAAGAGCGTCGGCGCCACGAAGTTGCCAGCGCGAAGCTCCGCCGGAATTTGCCCGGTCAGCGCGAGAACACCCCCTTCGCTCTGCCCGATGTCGATGTATGACGACACGCGCTTGTGCTGTTCCTTCGTCACCAACGGACCCATGGTCGTGTCGGGATCGAGCGGGTCGCCCGGCTTGAACATCGTCGGCGCCAGTTCGACGAACTTCTTCACGAACTGCTCGTAGATGCCGCGCTGCACCAGGATGCGCGAACCGGCGCTACAAACCTCGCCCTGATTACCATAGATGCCGCTCACGGCGTATCGGACGGCCGTATCGATGTCTGCTACGTCGTCAAACACGATTTGCGGGCTCTTGCCGCCACACTCCGTCGTCACCCGCTTCATGTTGGACTGGCCGGCGTAGATCATCATCAGCTTGCCGACTTCCGTCGACCCCGTGAAGGAAATCTTGTCGACATCCTTGTGCAACGCGAGCGCCTTGCCCGCGTCTTCGCCGAAGCCGTTCACCACGTTGAACACGCCTGCCGGGCCACCCGCTTCCACGAACAGACGCGCGAGCAGGAGCGCGCTCGTCGGCGATTGCTCAGCCGGCTTAAGGACGACCGAGTTACCCGCAGCCAGCGCCGGCGCGACCTTCCACGCTGCCATCATCAGCGGATAATTCCACGGCGTCACCGCACCGACGACACCGATGGGCTCACGGGAGATGAAATGGAAAGCGCTCGACGCGGTGTTGGTGACAACCCCTTCGATCTTGTCGATTGCTTCGGCAAAGTACTGGAACGTGTGAGCCGAGAACGGTACGTCGCCGTTCAAAAGATCGCTGATGGGCTTGCCCATGTCGAGGCAGTCCAGCAACGCGAATTCTTCGGTATGTTCGTTGATGAGTTGAGCCAGGCGGAACAGCACATCCATTCGGTCGCGCGGCGCCATCCTCGACCAAACCCCTTCCTTGAAGGTGCGGCGAGCGGCGGCCACCGCAAGATTGATGTCCTTCTCGTTGCCGCGCACCATCGTGTGCTGGTCAAGGCCAGTTGCCGGATTGACCGTGGTAAACCGACCGCCATCGACTGCATCGACAAACTGGCCGTCGATGAACAGTTTCGTCTGGACATCGAGACTTTTTGCCTTGGCATGCCAATCAACCACTTTGACTTCTTCGCTCATTTCTTGATGCTCCTCAAACATGTTTTAGCTGGTGCTCCGAACGAACCGCCAGTCGGACTACACTAATGCACCTTCCGTGCCAATTGCATGCCTGCGCGAGAGAAGCCTTGTATCTATTAGGTTTGCTGGCTTTAGTTAGCTTCCTGAAATATCGGTTGATGCACTGTCGTATCGAACGATGCGTTTCCGCATCATGCTTCTGCAGCGGCAGAGGGTCTGCTCTTTCTCGAGATGGTGGCGATGTCCGTCTGGAGCAACTCCGCGGCTTTGCGTTTGCTGCCACAGCGCCTGATGGCATCCTCGATGACTTTGCTCTCGTAGCGACGTACCAGCGCTTTAAGACTGAGCTCTGATGTCTCGCTCTCATCGACGATATCGACAGTCAATACATGCTGGCCGATGCCGAGCGGCTCCCCACCATCGAACGGCCCGCTTGCGGATGCCTCGAGCGGCAGATCCTCTTCGCTTGCCGTGCTTTCGCATGCCACCGACAGGTATTCGATGAGGTTCTGAAGCTCTCGAATGTTGCCGGGAAACGCGTACTGCCGGAGCTTGTCCCGACACGCCTTGGTGAGCTGCAGCGGCGTCTCGCGCCGCTGGTTGACTGACGAAAGGAAGCGCTCCACCAGAGGATCGATCAGGTCGCGCTGCAGACGAAGTGGAGGCAATGAAAGCACGACCACCGACAACCGGTAGTAAAGGTCCCGACGGAAGCGGCCCTGTTCCACCAGTTCACGCAGATTCTGGTTGGTCGCCGCTACCACATTGACCTTGACCCTTCTCGGTTGCATCGCGCCGACCCGCTGCACCAGACCCGATTCAAGAACCATCAGCAGTTTCGCCTGCGACTGCAACGGTGTCTCGCCAATCTCGTCGAGAAACAACGTTCCCCCGTCGGCGGATTCGATCAGACCCGGCTTGCCCCGAGTAAGCGCACCTGTGAAGGAGCCCCTTTCATAGCCGAACATTTCCGACTCGAACAAGGATTCGGGAATACCCGCACAGTTGACGTGGACGAAAGGCGAGCTTTCCCGGCCGGAACGGCGGTGCAGCAACTTCGCAAATTCCGTCTTGCCGACACCGGACTCGCCCAGCAACAGCACGCGACTCCCCATCGAGATCGCGCGCTGACCAACGGTCAGCAATCTCGCCGTGTCTTCCGTCACCCCCATCAACGGGCTCGGCTCGGATTGCGGCTGGCTCGCCTCCTTGCCGCCCTGCCCGGCATTCAACGGGGCGCCCTTGGTGAAGGCGTCGAGGTTACGCTGCAGAATGATGTAGCAGGTCATGGCGCCCTTGCTGTCACGCAAGGCTCGCCCCGTAATCACGAGACGTCGGCCCGTGCCATCGACGAGGTTCTCGTGGTAGCGCTCCCCCTTGTTGAACGCTTCCAGGACGCCAGGGCATTGTATGAATGACTCGTTGACGAACTCGAGTAGCGGCCGGCCCACGATGGAGGCTCTAGGCAACTCGTTCATGCTTTCACCCGCCGCATTCACATACCGGGTCACGCCCCCTCGGTCGATCATGAGCATCCCGTCCGGCAATAGGTCGCAGATCGTGCTCCATCGAGGGTCGTTGAGAAATTCCAGCAGTTCGTCATGCGACCAGCCGGTCTCGTCCCGCTCGGACATGTCAGCGAACTTCATTCGAGGACCTCTTCGAAACGGTGACGGCGCGCCGCGCCTGGCCGGAACTGCGCACGACAGGTGCGACAGGACGAATGGAAAAAACGAAATCCGAGAATAGGTCGTCCCCTACCGGGCCGACTCGCACATCACAGTCCATCACGGCGCCGTTCGAGAATTTGACGACATCAAGCCAGCGATGCGTTTCGCCGTTGCTCCACTTGCGTGCAACGTCGGCATCGGCGAGCGAGATGAAATCGCCGATCCGGCCGTGCAAGATGCTCGACGCGGGACAGTTGAAGAGCCGTTCGCAAGCGGGGTTGACTGCGGTGATGGTCCCGCTTCTGCTTGCGACCAGAATCGCATCGGGTATCGCGCTGAGAATGCGCTGGACGGTCTCTGCAGACTGTACGAGCTTGTCACGTTCGTTTCTGAAGTCGGTAAGGTCTTGCAGCGTCCCCCACATCCGGGTGAGATAGCCGCCCTGAATCTTGCCTCGAACGTTGTTCTCGACATACATCGTCGACCCGTCATATTTCAGGTCGATCGTGAGGCTGCGATCGACGTTGAAGTCATTCCGGATGAGATTGCGTACAAATGCCTCGTTCTGGGGGCTGCGAGGGAAGTAGGTTCGGACGGGTTGGTCGTTAATGTCCACGCCTTCGGGCAGCGAGTAGAAGCGCGACATTGCTTCGTTGCAGTTCGACCAGTGACACTCGTTGGAAAACACCTGGCGGATGATCTCCGGCTCGCTCTCCTGAAGATTGACGGGTTCAGTGAACTCTATGCACCACATAGGTTGGCTCGTGGTTTCGATGTAACCACGCAGCAGTTCGGCACCATTCTGCACTTGCGCCAGAAGCTGCCTTCCTCCAACACTCTCGACCGCGAAAACCTGCAACGCCGGTTCTCCGTCATGAAGCGTCCCGACGAGCCGGGAACTGACGGCCGTAGGTACACCTTCCAGCACCATCTCGAGTTCTTCGTTTGCGGTCACCGTGTCAAGCGTTGGGAGCACCAGATAGTTATAAAGGATACCTATTGAATTCCCTGTAAAGAGGGAGGCGCTCGGCATACCGATGAGCGATTCGACATTTCCGCACCATTCCGTCAGGAGCGTGCTTGCGTCGAGCACCGCTCCCGACCTCGCGATGGTGAGCGCCAATACCGGGATGTTTGACAGCACGAGGACCTCCATCACAGCGCCGTCCCGACGTCGGGACTGATGCGCATTTGTTGCTCGTTGCTGCGAATTTGCATCGATCAAAAATATTGAGATAGTTATTTTTTAGTAGGGATTTCCCTGACGCTCCATGTGCGACAAGGCGTTCAGGCTGCTGGCACGAGTCTCGCTTTGCAGTAGGGCGAACTCGTTTGCTGCGGCTGCCTTGATGTGGCTGCCGACGCGGCGACGGATCGAACGAACGTCCAAGGAGGCTTCAACCATGTTAATCACCGGCATAAAAAGCCGTCCGGTGTATGACGTCCTCGCACCGATGTCCAACGGTGCGCTCCACGTCATAGCGGGTCAGGGAAGCGGGGGCCAAGCGCTCTTGCGTTTGCTCGGCGAGTTGTCCGACAAGTCAGAGCACATCGTCGTCTTCTATTCCACCGAGTCGTTTTCGGGGAAGGACTTCTCGGCGGAGCTTCAGGCCATCGAAACGGAGAACCTCAGGCTCTTCAAGTCGAACGCCGAACTCGTCGGTTACCTGGAAACGTATTTGTCGACGGCGAAGACTGGACTGCGTCTTTATCTGGCCGGTTCGGAGAGCTTCATCGGTACGGCGATGCAAGTCGCAAACAAGTTCAACCTGAACAGCGACGAGGTGCTGCGCGAGCACGGCGGCACATACGTTCGCCGTGTCTGGTGTGTTCACTGCGATACCTACACGGAGAACGTCACGCATCGTGTTTTCAAGTGCCCCGGCTGCGGCCTTGACCTCGTGGTTCGCGATCATTACTCGGGTCGCCTGGCCGCATTCATGGGCGTGAAGGCAGACGCGGAACAGACCGGCAACATGCCGGCGGCAGAGGAGCTCGACACATGAACGCGCATGCAGGTACGTTGCCGGTTGTTGTCACCGCAATTGAAGACATCACCCCGCTCATCAAGGTATTCACCCTTCAGGACCCTTCCGGCAAGCCGCTTCCCGGCTTCTCCGGCGGAAGTCACGTGGTTGTGCTGATTCCCGACGAAGGAAAAATCTATCGCAACCCGTACTCGCTGATGAGCACGCCGTTCGACACGACGTCGTACAGAATCGGCGTTCGTCGCCAAGACAATGGTCGCGGTGGATCGCTCGCCATGCACAACGATGTTCGCGTCGGCATGACGCTTCACATCACGCATCCGGTCAATAATTTCCCGCTTAACCGTCGGTCGCTGAAGCACATCTTTATTGCAGGCGGCGTCGGCATCACGCCCATCATCTCCCAGATTCACGACCTTCAGGTCGGCTCGGTCCCTTATGAACTGCACTACGCGGTCCGCAACACCGACCACAACGGGATGAAGCAATTTATCGCGGGCGACGAGATCGGGTCCACGGAGCTCTACTACGACAGCGCTGACGCTCAGATCGACTTTGACGCGATTCTCGGCAATCAGCCGTTGGGCTCCGATGTCTATATTTGCGGCCCGGCTCCGATGATTGAAGCGGTTGTCGCTTCCGCACGCGCGCTCGGGTGGGCGGACAGCCACATTCACTGGGAAGAGTTCGTTGAAGCATCGACTGGAGACGCGTTCGAGGCGTTTCTGAAGAAGGCCAACAAGCGGATCATGGTCCCGCCCGAACTCAGCCTGCTCGAGGCAATCGAGGGCGCCGGCCTCGACATGCCCTACCTCTGCCGTGGTGGTGCCTGTGGGCACTGCGAAACCGACGTGCTCGAACTCGATGGTGAAATTGAACATCGAGACATCTGGCTCAGCGACGACATCAAGGCATCCAATCGAAAGATGATGCCCTGCGTGTCCCGCGCCAAATGCAAGAAGCTTGTCCTCGACCTGTAACCGGAGCGAATCATGTCTATCGTCTTCAACACGACCGAAACCTTCCGCGACGATTACACGTTCCGGAACAGCAAAGAAAGTATCCAGCGTTGGCCGTTCCCGTTCTTCGAGGACAAGTACGAGTACACGATGAATCTGGAGCCTCACGTCAAGGTTCCCGGTACCGTGTACGCCGCCAACTTCGACATCGACGAGCATTACGTCGCGGAGATGAAGGAACGCGCGATTGCATTGGAGGAGCGTCCCGGGCAGCATTTCAAGGCGCTGCCCAACATGATGCAAGCGCAGTGGGACCTGCTCGAGTTGATCATGGAGTCGTATGCGGCCGACTACCCGGAGTACTTCACTTTGAGCATTGACGGCTCGCAGTGGACGTGGGAGAACAAGCTGCTGAACATCAAGGACACCTTCACCTTCGGCGACCCGAAAACCCTGCCGTATGAGCCGATGGAATACATCACTCGCCAGGCTCAAGGTGAATGGATCGTCGTGGATGACCGCGACGATACCCTCTATTGGTCCGCTGCGATGGCGACCGAACGCGCCGATTACTCATTGCGCTTCAACCTTGGCATGAGCTGGAAGGAGTGGCACGGCCCGACGATCTCGTCGCTGCACGACAGCGGCATTCTCGAGCGGGGCCTCAAGTTCCTCAAGCGCATGCGTATCGGCCATCCGGTGCGGCGTCTCAACTGGACTTTTACCGTCAACCCGCGCCTCGAGACGTCCGCAGAGACGCTGCCGGAGTGGGCCCCCGACAGAGCGAAGCTCACGCTCGACGATGTGGGCAAGAAGGTCAATATGCGCGTCGAGTTGCAGCCGCTGCACCGTTTGCCACGGAGCAACGCGATCGTGTTTCCCGTGCGGACGTATTTCGCAAGCCTCGAAGAACTGTGCACCATCCCGAAGTGGGGCCGTCGCATGCACCGCGTCTTGCGAGACCTGAACCCTGAAATCCGGGACTACAAGGGCTTTACGCTTTACCACGACTTGATGGTTGAGTACCTGTCGAAGTTCGACGACGGCGCTCCGACTTCTCCCGGAAACGGTCCGGAGTAAGCGCCTTTGCGCAGGCGCCGCGTGTTTCCCGGCGCCTGCCCATGTACCCGGCAGCGAATATTCCAGTGTGATATCAGGATCGTGGAAACCCGCGCCGCGGTTGATTGCCGGCGGCGTATTTCACCCGTGTGCGGCTTCAAGTCAGTGTGAGTGCCCTCGCGCTACATCACCCTCACGCACGGCACCCTTACGTGGAACTGCGAAGGTCGCGAGCGACGACTTCGAGTGCTCGCGTCCATCCCGCTGCTGGACGACTTTCTCGCTCTTTTCCGATGTTACTTTCAACCAAGGAGACATTCATGTCGCAAGCGCAATCTGAAGAGCAACTGGACCAAGCGTTTCAACAAGCGATTGCCGCGAATTACGCGGTGCTGACTAACGGTTTCGCGACCAACAACGCAGGTACCGTCGCCTACGAATTCTTCACGTCCGATGCATGGTCCGTCGGTGCGGAAGAGGAGACGGCCATTGGAGCGAAGGCTATCGAAACGCTTTACGCCGACTTCGTCGGTGCATACACCTTTGAGGCCAAGTCCGTCTCGGCCCACCGGGTGGGTGATGCCGGATGGGACTTTGCGGAGGTCACACTCGTGTCAACGGACGGCCAGAAGGAAGTTCATCCGTACAAGGTGCTCTACGTTTGGGAGCGCATTGACGGCAAATGGACCTGCAAAGGACAGATGTACGTTGAAGGGAGTTTCAAAGGTGCGGTCGCCGGCGTTTGAACGGTCGGAACGATGACCTTTACCCGCGCGATATTCGCGCGGGAATTCCTTCCACGCTTTGGTCGATGTTTCAGGGCTAGCCTACGATGAAGTTCGACTTTTCGGTCACCCGCTCGCTACACCTCTACGGGCTGAGCTTTCCATTCGACATAATCATCAAATGCGCGCGAGGATTGCAGAATGTCGAAGGTATCGAGCTGGTGCCGAGCCAACGACAACGTTGCATTCAGATTCCGGTGAGTCGCCGCTTCGATTATCAATTGGAACCGGATGTCAGCGGTGCAGCTGAGGCGGTGGTTCACATTCTTTGCGAGCACGATTGCGGCGTGACGATGACGGCGAAGGACTGGGGGGACCTGTCTCTCGCAACCCACACCAAGACGGCCTCGATCTCGCTGGCGCTCGCTCGGAAGATATTCCTCTATCCCCATGACCGATGGACGCTGGCGACCATTGCAGATCAAACTGAAACGACTGTTCGCGCACTGCAAGCGCGCATCTTCCGTGAGAACGCTGCATTCTCGGAAATACTGTCCCGCCAACGCAGACTGCGAGCGCTACTCGACATGCTTGCAATGGGTGTTCATGTCGGCGACGCGTCGCTGAGCGCACCCAGGACTCGCGGGGAAACGTCATTGAGGCGGACCCTGGCTCGAGGCTATCTCATACTCTGACGCGCCAGTTCGAAGTCTGGTCGGCAATCGCGGCCCTCTTTGGCTGCGCAACGGCGCACGTCCCGACTCGCCACCACCGCAATCGGTGGACACCTAGGCACGTCGGTCAGAGCGCCGTGCGGTACGGTCGAGCAAAAAAATGGATTGAGCGCTCGCCATCGTTGCCGGGGGACGACCAGTGAAACAGGTCTGCGAAGTTCTCGGCGTAGCGCGCTCGAATGTGACGGCGAAGCTCGCCCGACCTGCCGATTGGCGTGACGGGCGCACGGTGAGGCACACCAACGACGCCAAGTTGGTCGAGGAAATCCGGCACATCATCGCCGACTTGCCGAGCTGGGGTTACCGGCGCGTCTGGGGCAGGCTTCGAAGCCTGCGGGAGAACCAAGGCGCGGCCCCCGTTAACGTCAAGCGGGTCTATCGCGTCATGCGCGTACACAGCTTGCTGGTCGAGCGCAGGACCATGCCGCAGCGTCGGCATGACGGCAAGGTCGCCGTGGCGAAGAGCAATCAACGCTGGTGTTCTGACGGCTTCGAGTTTCGTTGCGACAACGGCGAACCGCTGCGCGTGACGTTTGCGTTGGACTGCTGCGACCGCGAAGCGATGAGCTGGGCGGCGACGACCGGCGGCCACAGCGGGAACATCGTGCGTGACGTGATGCTCGCGGCCATCGAGCACCGCTTTGGCGACGCCTTGCAGGCGCCAGCGGAAATAGAATGGCTTACGGATAACGGCTCGGGCTACATTGCCGAGAAGACCCGCGCCTTCGCTGCCGACATCGGCCTGAAGCCATTGACGACGCCGGTGTGCAGCCCACAAAGTAACGGCATGGCGGAGAGCTTCGTGAAGACGATGAAACGCGACTACGTGACCTTCATGCCGAAGCCCGACGCGGCGACGGCCGTGCGCAATCTCGCCATCGCCTTTGAGCATTACAACGAGCAGCATCCACATAGCGCCTTGAAATATCGCTCTCCACGTGAGTTCAGGCGAACTATGGTCAGGGAGGGAGTCTGATGCAACCTGATGTGCTACTTCGTCTCCGGCTCAGAACCACGGCCGAAGGAGGACGAGATGGGCCGGTATTCGTAAATCCGGGTACGCACTTCGGTTGCCCCCTGGTCATCGAGGGTCGGCACTTCGATTGTCGCTGGTTGCTGGAAGGTCGACTTCTCGAACTTGGTCACGAACACGATGTACCGGCAAAGTTTCTGTCCTTCGCCCTGGTTGCCCCACTTCTGGCTGTCGGCAAGGAAATCCAGATGTGGGAGGGCAAGATCTTCGCGGATGGCGTCATTACGGACATCTGTCGAACACCTGATTCGCAATATTGACAAGTTTGTTCTAGCGCGTGTCCGGAGATACAGGGGCAACTCCATGCAACTGCTCGCAGCTACGGCTACGGTTTGTCATCTCCGTTGGAATGAGCGGCCCCCAGTAAACAGTGCCATGATGTAAGCGAGTTTTCGGCGGACTTTTTCAGTATGAAAGGAGCCGTA
>NZ_QTPY01000039.1:0-39697 GCF_003857765.1 Burkholderia sp. Bp9016 | reverse complement strand
CGAACATGGCCCTGGGCGGATTTACGCCAAAGCAGCGGTTGGCCATGGCCGCTTAGTTTCTATTTCTGAACCCCGTGGAAAACGGGGGGATTACCGGTCCGACTGGTAGTTCGCATCGCGATATAGAGTTTCTGGAAGCAATGCTTATTTCAAACTGCTTGCGTAGAAATAAAGACTTGCGTAACAAAAAAGATACTAAGCTTCTGAGGGAAATGGTTGTGCCGGGGTTGCTTAACACACCCCAAGGGAAAGAACCGCTATCGACCGCAAGCTTTCGCCTCTTGATTGGAGCGTGATGTAGTAACGAGGCTGCTGTTGTCAGAATCAACGCGCAACACTACGGGTTGAGGATTTCGCGCGGGGCTTCATAGCGATCGTGAACGCTGGTTTGGCGTATGTCAGTTGTTCGCGAGTAGTCGCTGAGTTGCGCAGCGCACCGCACCTGTCGGTGAATCGTCCTTTATTGTGCGTGGCGTGGCGTTGCGTTGCGTGGCGTGCCGGGAACGGAACGCCTCCGCGTGGTGCCGATGTCACCGACATTTCGTGACGACATGGAGGCGCAGCGAAATTCAGCGGCGCTGGCGAATTTCTGCTTGATGATGGGTTGTATGATGGGTCGAAAAACAAAAAACCCCGCAAGTCATTGACTTTGCGGGGTTTTTTGCCATTGTCTGGCGGAGAGAGGGGGATTCGAACCCCCGATAGGCGATTAACCTATACACGCTTTCCAGGCGTGCGACTTAAACCACTCATCCATCTCTCCGGAAGACCGAGAGTATAGCAAACTCTGGCGCCCCCTCGCCACCCCCTTTCAACGACCCGTCGAGGCCGCGTGGAATCCGCCCGCCGCGGTCCGCGCGGCGGGCCTTCGCCCGCGTCAGAAGTCTGTCGTCATCGACAGCCACGCCGAGCGCGGATTGCCCTGCGTCAGATACCCGCCGATCGTCGACGACCGGTGCGACTTGCTCGCCAAGTTGCGCATGGTCGCGCGGAACGTGGTCTTCTTGCCGAACAGTTCGGTCGCATAGCGCGCGCCGAGGTCGAAGCGGTCCCGGGCCGGAATCGACATCGTGTTCGTGATATCGAGATACTGCAGCCCCGTGTGGATCCTGCGCGCGCTCAGCGTGAGGCCATGCACCGCCGCTATGTCGTATTCGGCGCGGGGTTCAACAGGAACGACGGCACGCTGATCGGCCGGTTGCCGTCGTTGGTGCCGCTGGCCGTGTTCCGCAGCGTCGCGTTGAGGTAGGTCGCACCCGCGATCAAGCGCACACCCTTCCACGGTTCGCCGTTTTACGGCCGTCTCGATGCCGCGATGGCGCTGCGTGCCGTCGGCGCCGAACGCGCTCGACGGCGGATCGGTGTACGCCATCGGCTTCTCGATCTGGAGCAGCGCAAGCGATGCGCCGTATTCAATGACCCGCGGTCGATCGGCGCGGGCGCCGGTCGGCGGCATCCAGGTCGTCCGTAATCCCGAAAATCCGATTATTTCATCTTCATTTCGCATTGATCTGACATGTAAGCTTCGGGCGCGCCGGAATCCCGCGCGGTAGCCATACATGGCCACGGGAGCAGCGTTGTGGGGCCGAGGCATCAGCGTGTTTTATTACAAAATGAATGGAATGTGAAAGAATTCGATCGCTTGACGCAATGTGTCCACGGCATTTATTGTCCGTCTGCCGCCCGTGAGAGAGCACGACGGCAATCGGATGCGCGTCTCGCGCACACGACAACACGCTGCAAAAGCAAAAAAGGAAACGTGATAGCCACATGAAGCCGCTATTCGACGACAAGAAATCCGATGCGGTCAGCGATCGTCCTTCCACCCAGTCTTCGTCACACGTCGCGGTGCCTGCTGCCGCCGTCGCGCCGGCCGTGCGGCCGACGGAGCACGCGCGCCTGATCACCGTCGACGAGATCGACCAGCTTGGTGCGAAGCAAGGCACGCGAATCGCCGCTTTCTCGCAGCAGATTCTCACGAATGTGCGCGCGTCGGATGCCGACCAGTTCGGCGACAAGCTCAACGAACTGATTGCGACCGCGAAGGGGCTCGACCCGCGCGGCGCCGACAAGGGCGGGCTGCTCACGCAGGTCACGCGGCTGTTCCGTTCGACCAAGGAGAAGCTGCTGTCGCAATACGAGTCGGTGAGCAAGCGGATGGATACGCTCGTCGTCGAACTCGAGACGCATGCGCAACGCCAGAAAGCCGGCATCGACGAGCTCGAGCGCATGTACAACGACAACTACGCGCTGCACCAGGAGCTCGCGCAGGCGAAGGCGCACGGCGAAACGGCGCTCGCGGCGCTGCGTGCGCACCTCGCGGCCGGCCAGCAGCCGGCGGACGATGCATTCGCCGCTCAGCGCCTGCTCGACGTGAAGCGCAAGGTCGACGCGCTCGAAAGCAAGCTCGACGATCTCGATCGCGCGATGCTGATGTCGAAGCAGCTCGCGCCGCAGATCCGGATGGAGCAGGACCAGAAACGCACGCTGACGTCGAAGTTCATGACGATCAAGACCGTGCTGATTCCCGCATGGACCAATGCGTTCGCGCTCTACCTCGAGCAGCTCAGCACGAAACGCGCAGCGGCGCTCGCGAACGCGACCTACGACGCGGCCGACGAGGCGATCCGCGCGCAAGCCGATCTGAATCGGCAGAACGCGCAGGAAGTCGCGAAGCTCGGCCAGCGCCCGGTGATCTCGACCGACACGTTCGAATACGCGCAACAGCAACTGTTCGGCGCGTTCGACGACATCACGCAGATCATCGCCGACGGCAAGCGCCTGCGCGAGCAGGACGCGCCGCGCCTGCGCCAGCTCGAGCAAGACCTGATCACCCGATTCGCTCCGAAGCACAATTGAGGAACACCGCATGATTACGCTTGAGAAACGCGCGGCGAAGGTCGCGATCGTCCTCGAAAAACGCCAGATCCTGAAGCCGCCAGTCGTGCGCGTCGGCGCGGCGCTCGACATCTCGGGTTCCGCGAAGCCGCTTTACCAGTCGGGCGTGATCCAGGAGACGCACGACCGGATCCTTGGCATTGCACTGAAGTTCGACGACAACGGCGAAGTCGACACGTGGACCTTCACCGAAGGCTACGACCGCCTGCCGACCGCGACGCCGGAAAACTACGGCTCGTACATTTCGGATTACGTGCTCGAGGCGCGGATCGACAAGTGGGGCGGCACGCAGTATGCGCCGGTGATGAACGACATCGTCGACTTTTTCTTCCGCGCGCCGGAGCCCAGGCGCGAAGAAAAGCGCGGCTTCCTGAGCCGGCTGTTCGGCGGTGCCGAAACCGCCGCCCCGGCCGCGCCCGCGCCGGTGAACGGCGATCTGCCCGCATGGGTGCTGTTCGTCACCGATGGCCAGAACCCGAAGAACGACCGCAAGCGCGTGCGCCAGCTGCTGGCCGAGTCGCAGCACTTTCCGCTGTACTGGTCGCTCGTCGGTGTAGGCGATCCGAGCGAATTCGGCTTTCTCGCGGAAGTCGCGGACGAGATGCCGAACGTCGGCTTCCTGCATCTCGAATCGCTCGACGTGAGCGACGAACACATTTACGAACAACTGATCACGCAAGAATTCTGCGACTGGGTGCGCGCGAAGTAAGCGCAGCGCGGACGCCCATTTTCCTGAACTTCCATACCCCAATCATGTTGAAAGACTTCAAGATTCCGCTGTCGCTCACGGTGATCGCGCTGGTCGCCGCCTATCTGCTCGGCGGCGTGAAGGACATGCTGATCGTCGCGGTCCTGTCGGTACTCGAGATCTCGTTGTCGCTCGACAACGCGGTCGTGAACGCTTCCGTGCTGAAGAACTGGTCGGAGAAGTGGCGCAACCGTTTCATGGTGTTCGGCCTGCCGGTCGCCGTGTTTGGCATGCGGCTCGTGTTCCCGCTGCTGATCGTCGCGGTGATCGGCCACATCGGCCTGTGGGACGCGCTGACGCTCGCGATCGAATCGCCCGAGAAGTACGCGGCGGTGCTGACCTCCGCGCATCACGAGGTGTCGGCGTTCGGCGGCGCGTTCCTGCTGATGGTGTTCTTCAAGTTCATGCTCGACACCGAGAAGGACGAACACTGGATCGGTTTTCTCGAAGGCCCGATGCGCCATCTCGGTCGCATCACGGCGCTGGAAGTGGCGCTGACGCTCGCGATCGTGATCGTCGCGTCGTTCTACGTGCCGGCCGCGGAGCAGGTGAGCTTCCTGCTCGCGGGCGCGTTCGGCGTGATCGGCTTCGTGATCGCGCACGGCGTGGGCGACCTGGTCGGCGGCGAGGACACGGGCACGCGGGTGGTGCGCGAAGGTGTTGCGGGTTTCCTGTACCTCGAAGTGCTCGATTCGTCGTTCAGCTTCGACGGCGTGATCGGCGCGTTCGCGCTGTCGAACAACATCTTCCTGATCGCGCTCGGTCTCGGCGTCGGCGCGGCCTACATCCGGGAGATGACGCTCGTGCTGCTGAAGAAGGGCACGCTTGCGCAGTATCGCTATCTCGAACACGGCGCGTTCTGGGCGATCGGCGCGCTCGCGACGATCATGTTCCTCGGCGTGAAGTTCGACGTGCCCGAAGTCATCACGGGCCTGATCGGCGCGGCGATGATCGCTGCGGCGGTGTGGTCGTCGATCATCGTGCAGCGCAAGGAAGACCGGACTGCGGTGGCAGGCGAGTAACGCGGCACACGCATCACATCAACAAAGGGGCCGCGCGGTGCGGCCCGGCATTGCCGCCTGCGCAACGGCGGTTCCAGCAGAAGAGGTTCAGATGATCAATTTGTCGAAAGGCGGTCGCGTCAACCTGTCGAAGGAGGCGCCCGGCACGCAGAAATTCCGCATCGGTCTCGGTTGGGACGCGAACGCGACGGACACGGGTTCGGATTTCGATCTCGACGTGTCGGTGTTCCTGTGCAAGTACGATGCGCAGAGCAATCCGAAGCTGATCTCGGATCAGCACTTCGTGTTCTACAACAGCGAAGTGCGGACGATGGACCGCAAGGAAACCTTCATCCAGCCGGGCGACGATTTCCCGAAGCGCGGGATGCCCGCATCGAAGTGCATGGGCGTCGTGCATAGCGGCGACAACCGCACGGGCAGCGGCGATGGCGACGACGAGGTGATCTTCATCGACGTGACGAAGCTCGCGGCCGACGTCGAGGAAATCTCGGTGGTGGTGACGATCGACCAGGCCGAAGCGCGTCGCCAGAATTTCGGGCAGGTTCGCAACAGCTACATCCAGATCGCCGACGAGGTGTCGGGCGCGGTGATCGCGAAGTATGCGCTCGAGGAAGACTTCTCGATGGAGACGTCGGTGCAGGTGGGCAGCTTCTATCGTCGCGACGGCCACTTCATGTTCAAGGCGGTCGGCGCCGGCTACAACCGTGGCCTCGGCGATTTCGTGCGCGCGTACGGCGGCGCGGTCTGACTGGCGGCAGCCCGGCTGGCGCGACTGCGCGGCGCCTGGCAGCAAGCATCGATGGCGAATCCGTCCGACGAGCCGAAGCGGCTCGAGTTCGATACGACGCCCGAGCGCACGCCCGGGCGTCTTGCGTTCGACACGCCGGCGGCGGCCGGTGTGCCGGCCGCGCGTGCGCCCGAGCGGCCGGCGCCGCAGGCGCTCGACCTGGGGCCGGCGCCCGTGCACGCCACGCGTGCGGCGCCTGCCGACGCGCTGGGCCGCGCGCTGTTCGGCGGATCGAACCATCCGCAGCTCGAAGCGTGCTTTAGGGCCGCGCAGGCCAGCTTCCCGCATCTCTATCCCGATTACGCGCCGCGCATCGAGCGGCACATCCGGCAACTGGTGCCGCTCAAGCTCGCGACGGTCGCAACGATCGGCGACGGGGCGCTGGAGGCGGCCGGCAATCTCGTCGAAGCCGTCGCGGCGACGACGCGCGAATTCAACGAGCTCGGCGCGGCCGACATGATGGCAGGGATGCTCGCGCAGGCGACGCGCAAGGCGGGCATGTTCGACCGCTGGTTCGGCGCGGCGTCGGCGCACGTCGACTATCGTGCGGCGCTCGGCGCGCTCAAGCAGTCGCTCGGCTTTTTCCCGCGCCGCACCGAGGAGCTCTCCGCGAAGGTCCGCCATGCGGAAGAAAACCTCGTGGTCGTCCTCGCGGCGCTGAGTGCGGTGTCGGACGTCGTGCGCGCACCGGATGACGCCGGTATCGAGCGCACGCTGTTCGACCGCCGCAACATCGTCGGGCAGGCCGTCCAGCAGATCCGGATGCAGCCCGCGCAACTGCGCGGACTCGACGAGCGCGTGACCGATCTGCTGTCGCGCGCCGATCACCTGATGAACGTCGTGCTGCCTGCGGCGCATGCGGCGCGGCCGCAGCGCTGAGCGAACCGCACGAACCGCACGACTGCGCGCTCCGGCGCGCGCGGTCGCTGCGCGAGCCATACGGCAGCACGCCGTTTCGCGTGGACCGGCGCGATTCTGCTATCTTCCGGGGCATCTCACTGCTTTCCCGTCTCTCCATGACCGACCGCATCGTTGCCGCCTTCGATTTCGACGGCACCATCACGACTACCGACAGCTTCCGTCATTTCGTCCGCTACGCGGTCGGCACGCCTCGTTTCGCGTGGGCTGGCCTGCGCGCGCTGCCGTGGATCGTCGCGATGAAAGCGGGGCTGCTGTCGCGCGGCGACGCGAAGGCGAAGTTCGCCGGGTTTGCGTTCGGGCCGATGCGCGAGGACGCGCTCGACGCGTTGGCGTGCCGGTTCGTCGACGGCTATCTGCCGAACTTCGTGCGTCCGGAAATGCTCGAGCGGATTCGCGAGCATCAGGTGCGCGGGCACGAAGTCGTATTGGTCAGCGCGTCGCCGTCGCTGTATCTGGAGAAGTGGGCGAAGACGGTCGGCATCGACACGGTGCTCGCGACGCACCTCGCGTTCGAGCGTGGCGTGTTTACCGGACGGCTGAATGGCGAGAATTGCTGGGGGCCGCAGAAGGTCGTGCGCTTGCGCGGCTGGTGGGGGAGTCAGCCGCCCGCGAAACTGTTCGCGTACGGCGACAGCCGCGGCGACAAGGAAATGTCCGAACTGGCGAATTGGGCGTGGATCCGTGGGCACGGACCGATGCCGGCGATCGGCGATTGATCCGGTGAAGGGAGTCGCGGCCGTATGCGTTCATGCGTCGGCCTGCTGCGCGCCACGCCTACCGCGATACGGCTGATAAGCGCCCCAGCGATTCGCGCGCTTGAATGTGCCGACGTCGTTGAACCGAACGCCGACTTCACGCAGTGCCGCATGCGCGGTTCGCGCGGTCAACTGGCGGATGTAGAACGGATCGCGCACCACGAAGTGATGGATTGCGTGCGTGCTGCCGAAGTTGAAGCAGAACAGCTGGAACGGCAGCATCCACCACGGGTTGAGCACCTGCGTCTGCTGGATCACGTTGCGTGAATCGATGTCGCCGAAGTAATGCATGTTCGAGCTGACGAGGTTGATGCAGAAGCTGCGCACGAAGTTCGGCCCGAGCCACACGACCGCGAGAAAATCGACGATGCTCATCACGCGCTCGACGATCGCCGGCACGCTCGGCGCATGGCCGAATGCATGCAGCGCGAACAGGCCGGCATGATAGACGATGAACGCGTGCCACAGCGCGTAGTACGCGTGACCGATCGGCATGTAAGACGACACCTGTTCGACGCGCAACTGCGCGCGCTCGGCCGCATCCTGCACCGGCTGCGCGGCGACGTACCGCTTGACCTTGCGGCGCATCGCGTCCGGCCGCAGCACGACGGCGAGCATTCCGTCCGCGATCATCAGCAGCCGCTTCACGCCCCAGCGTTCGCCGTTGGTGATGCCGAATTCCTCGAGATCCGATTCCCCGCCCGACTCCTTGTGGTGATGCAGGTGCATGCGCCGCCGCGTCCATGGGTTGATCGTGCCCGGCCGCGTAAGCCAGCACAGCGCCATCATCAGGTGATAGGCCCACGGGGTCTTCTTGAAGTACATCAGGTGGATCAGGTCGTGCTCGAGCTCGTGGATCAGCGACGTGACGAACGCGGCAAGCGGCAGCGCGACGTACCACGCGATCGTGCCGCGCGCATACAGCCACGCGATCGCGAGCATCGCGCTCACCGACACGGCCATCACGGTCGCACCGACGACATTCTGGCGGTCGAGCAGCGGAAAACGCGCGCGAATCGCATCGCTCGCGGCGTTGACCTCGCGGCGGACATACGCGACCTTGTCTGCGTCGTTGCGAAAGACGGTTCGTGCGGGTTGGCTCATCGAGCGGAATCCAGGCGGAAAGAGTGGGGCGCAATGCCGATGTGACAAGCATAGGCGCGCACCGGAGCGCACGCGAGGGCCGCCGGTGCCAATGATGGTGTCATTTCGGGACACCTTGGCCGGCGCACCGGCGTCCGGGCCCGCACCGCGCGGCTAGAGTGTCGTGGGGGTGTCATTGCGGGCCAGCGACGCTACAATCCGCCGAAACCGCTCCGGAGTCCGCCGCATGGCCCTGTCCGTTCCTGATGCCGCGCGCCAGTTGAACAAGGCGACGGTATCGTCCGCGTATGCGCTGTTCATGCTGATGCTCGCCGAGGAGCGTGGCATCGATTCGGGCCGCATTCTCGCCGGCTCTGGCGTCGAGCGCGACCGGCTCGCGCAGCCCGATGCGCGCATCACGCCGCTGCAGCAGGCGGCGATCGTATTCAACCTGCTCGATGCGACGGGCGATCCGTCGATCGCGATCGAGATCGGCCTGCGCAGCAGCCTCACGAAATCCGGGCTGATCGGCTTCGGGCTGATGAGCTGTGCCACGCTCGGCGAGGCGATCGCGCTCGGCATCCGTTACCTGCCGACCCGCGTGCCGTTCTTTTCGGTGCGGCTCGCACAGCTCGACGGGATCGTCGACATCGACGTGCTCGAGGCGTTTCCGCTCGGCCGACTGCGCCAGTTCGCGATGGAGAACTTCCTGGTCGAGACGGCGATCCTGTTCAATTCGCTGCTCGATCCGGCGCCCGGGCGCACGCTGCAGTCGCGTGCCGAACTGCACTTCGAGTGGCCGGAGCCGCCGTGGTTCGAGCGCTATCGCGCACGGCTGCCGCGCTGTCATTTCGACGCGAGCGCGAACCGCATCCGCTGCGACGCCGCGCTGCTCGACGAGCCGATCGGCACCGCGAACGCGCAGACCGCGCAGATGATCGTCCAGCAGTGCGAGGCCGAGCTCGCACGGCTCGGCTATGCGGAAAGCATCGTCGAGCGGGTGCGCAACCTGCTGATCTGCGGGGAGGCCGGTTATCCGTCGGTCGACGGCGTCGCGCGCGAACTGCACGTGTCGGCGCGCACGTTGAAGCGCAAGCTCGCGGAATTCGGCGCGACCTATTCGGCATTGCTCGACGAGATCCGGTTGCGCGACGCGCTCCGGTTGCTCGAGGGCACGCGCCTGCCGGTCGACGAGATCGCGGCAAGGGTCGGCTATACCGACCGTGCGAATTTCACGCGTGCGTTCAAGCGCTGGACAGGCGTGGCGCCGAGCGAGCGGCGCTGAAGGCGGGCGGGTCGATATCGCTCGCGAGGCCGGCGCCGATCAATCGATCAAGCAGCCAGCCAATCGATCAGACGATCGCAACCCAGTTCGCACCGCGACCGCCCGGCACGCGCGCATGCGGCCTCAGCGTGCCGTCGTCCGGCGCGATCGCGTACACCGACACGTATTCCGATTGCTCGCCGCACGCGACGAGCCAGCGTCCCGACGGATCGATCGCGAAGCCGCGCGGCTGCGTTTCGGTGGTCGTCGCGTGCGCGGGTTCGAACGTGCCGTCCGCATCGCGGCGATAGCAGAGCAACTGGCTCGACGTGCGTTCGCTGACGTACGCGAAGCGCTCGTCGGGCGTCAGGTGGACGTCGGCGGCCCAGACGGAAGGTTCGACCGGTGCGGGCGGGCGCGCATGACCTTGTACGAGGCCGGCCACGGCAGGGTGGCGCGCGCTCACGTGTGCATCGCCGAGGCGGCCGCTGTCGGCGTCGCGCGGGAACGTGGCGAGCGTCGCGAGGAATTCGCTGACCACGACGAGCGTGCGGCCGTCGTGCGCGAGGCGCAGGTGACGCGGACCGAAGCCTCCCGGCACGCGCGTTTCGCCGTGTTCGAGCGCACGCACGCCGCCGGCATCCTCGACCAGCGCGAACGTGAAGATCCGGTCCGAGCCGAGCGAGCTCACGTAGGCAAAGCGATTGTCCGGCGACACGACGACCGCATGCGCGTTCGCGATGCCGTCCGCGATCTGCAGCGGCGCACCGTCGCCGTCGCGCATGCGCGCGGCGTCGTAGAGGCTCAGCGAACTGCCGCCGTACGACGCGCCGAGCAGCCACCGGCCGCTGCGATCGAGCGACAGGTACGCATGGCTCGCGTCGATCGCGGTCGTGCCGATGCGCGCGAGCGCACCGGTCGCGGCCGCGACGCGGAACGCGACGATCGTCGGCTGCTCGCCGCGCGTCGCGACGTAGAGCCGCGCGCGATCGGGCTGCACGGCGATCGGCATCGCGACGTCGCCGGACGGGTAGCGGGCGAGCGGCGCGAGCGCGCCGTTGGGCGTGAGCGAGAACGTGGAGAGGTCGCCATCGGCGGCATTCGAGACGACGACGGTCAGGCGGTCAGTGTTCGGCATGGCGGAGCATTACGGTGTTCGTGAAGGATTCGTCGGCCGGCAAGCTGCGCGGCGGATCGCTGCGCCGGTGCGTGCGCGCGAACAGCGTGGCGACCGCGGCGGCGACGGACGCGATCGCGCGCGCATGCAGGCCGCCCGTGATCGAACCCGTATGTTGCTTCAGATAGCCGAAGGCCGTCGGTGCGACGAAGCCGCCCAGGTTGCCGATCGAGTTGATCAGCGCGATCACGGCCGCGGCCACGCGTGTGTCGAGGTAGCCCTGCGGAATCGGCCAGAACAGCGACGACGCGGCCTTGAAGCCGAGCGCGGCGAAGCAGATCGACGCTTCGAGATGACGGTCGACGAAGCCGACGTTCACGCGGTCGATGTAGTTCGCGATGAACATGATCATCACGAGGGCAGCACATGCCATTTCACTTTCGAGACGGCGGACGCGAGCGGGTCGAGGCCGGACAGGGCAGGCGAGGTCAACGGAGTCTCCGGTCGGGCGGCGATCGGGGCGGCGGCCCGCGTCGGCGTCGAGGTGATGAATGAAGTAGTATGTTGTCGTATAACATGGTACGCCGGAGGTAGACGCAAGAGATCGCGGGTTTACCCCTGGGAATCTCCAGATTTTTGGGAATACCATGAGACCGTGCAGGGGATGAATCACATCCAATGACGTATGACATCAGGTGCGGACGTCCGGTCGCCGCCGGGAGACGCGGGCCCGGCGGCGTGTCGACCGTTACGCCATCGACACGACGCTGTTCAGCAGCGTCTTCACGAGTACGGCCTGCCGCGTTGCGCCCGTTTTCGCGAAGATCCCGCGCAGGTGTGCGCGGGCGGTGTTCTTCGTGATGCCGGTCGCGGCGGCCGCCTCGTCGAGCGTCAGGCCGTCGACGAGCAGCAGCGCGATCTCGGTTTCCATCGGCGTCAGCCGGAACAGCCGGTGCAGCATGTCGCGCGACGTTTGCGGCGACGCCGCCGGATCGCGGATGAAGACCGCGACGGCAGGCCGGTGCTGGCGGTCCTCGGCGCCGCGATAGGGCGCGAGCGGGCGCAGCAGCACGTTCAACGGCATCGCGCCGCCGGGGCGCGACAGCGTGGTGGCCTCGATGCGCGCGAGCGCACCCGCGCGGAAATGCTCGAGCGCGGCCTGCAGTGCCTTCTGCAGCCGGCGCTCGTCAAGCGGACACGACGCATGGAGCCGTTCGTGGCGCAGGCACAGGCCGTCCTGTTGCTCGATCAGGCGCTCGGCAATACGGTTGCGCTTGATCACGCGACCGTCCTCGTCGACGATCGCGGTGCCGACATCGAGCCGGTCGACGGTGCCGGCGTACAGCGCGCGTTCGGCATCGAGCACGTCGAGTGCCGCGTGCAGTTCGACCGCGCGCTGCAGGTGCGGCAGCAGCGTTGCGACCTGGGCGCGCTCGGGCGGGTCGAACTCGCGGCCGCCATGCGCGCGGCTCACGAAGAATGCGCATTCGACGCCGCGCTCGCCGCGCAGGTTCGCGCCGAGGATGTAGCGCAGGTCGAGCGGTTGCAGGTACTGCCGGTAGAAATCGTGCGCGCGCCAGCGGGTTTCGCCGAACAGCGCATCGGCCGTGAAGACCTGGCCGGCCGGCTGATCGAGAAACGGGCAGAGCGCATAGAACTGCTCGCTGTACGAGGGTTCGCCGGGCAGCAGCGGGCCGTGGCTCGACGCGTTGATGATGAGTCCGCGCCGCGTGCCGCCGGGATTGCGCAGCACGAGCGTCGTGAAGCTTGCGTCGAGCCGCACGCGGATCGCTTCGAGAAAGCCGGCCCACGGTGTGGTTTCGGACGGGCCCTGGTAGACGAGCCCGAGCCACGCGCTCAGCTCGCGGGCGGTCCAGGCGGCGGCGTCGAAATCGTCGTGCGCGGCCGTGTCGCCAGGTGCCAGCGCGGTCAGCATGCTCGTGTTCTCCTCGGTCGGGTGAATGCTCCCGACCCAGCATACCGACCGGCCAGCGGCCCGCGTCATCCGAACGGAGTAGACGACGCGGGCCGTGCCCGCCCGATGCCGCCGAAGCGGCTTATGCGGCGCGTTCGCGCAGCAGGTAGGCGACGATCCGGTCGGCCGCGGCTTCCGGCGATTCGGCCACCGTATCGATGCGCAATTCCGGCTGTGCGGGCGGCTCGTACGGCGAGTCGATGCCGGTGAAGTGCTTCAGCTCGCCCTTGCGCGCCTTCTTGTACAGGCCCTTCGGATCGCGTTCCTCGGCGACCGCGAGCGGCGTGTCGACGAACACTTCGACGAACTCGTCCGGGCCGACCATCGCACGCGCCATGTCGCGCTCCGAGCGGAACGGCGATATGAACGACACGAGCGTGACGAGCCCCGCATCGAGCATCAGCCGCGCGACTTCGGCCACGCGCCGGATGTTCTCGACGCGATCGGCCTCGGTGAAGCCGAGATCGCGATTGAGGCCGTGCCGCACGTTGTCGCCGTCGAGCAGGTACGTGTGCTTGCCGAGCGCATGCAGCCGCCGTTCGACGAGGTTCGCGATCGTCGACTTGCCGGCGCCGGACAGGCCGGTCAGCCACACGATGCGCGGCGTCTGCGCCTTCTGCAGCGCACGCGCGTCGCGGTCGACGTCGACGGCCTGCCAGTGCACGTTGTGCGCGCGGCGCAGCGCGAAGTGCAGCATTCCAGCGCCGACCGTGTCGTTGGTGAAGCGATCGATCACGATGAAGCCGCCGGTGTGGTGGTTGCGGTCGTACGGATCGAAGGCGACGGGCCGGTCGAAGCTCAGGTTGCACACGCCGATCTCGTTCAGCGCGAGCGTGCGTGCGGCGAGATGCTCGCGCGTGTTCACGTCGATCTTGTGTTTCGGCGTCGCGCAGGTTGCACTGACGGTCTGCGTGCCGAGCTTCACGAGATAAGGACGGCCCGGCAGCAGCGGTTCGTCGTGCATCCACACGAGCGTCGCCTCGAACTGGTCGGCCACTTCCGGCGGCGCATCGGCGCGCGCGATCAGGTCGCCGCGGCTGATGTCGATCTCGTCGGCGAGCGTGAGCGTCACCGCTTCGCCGGCGCGCGCGACGTCGGCTTCACCGGCCGGCGTGATCACCGACACGACGCGGCTCTCCTTGCCGGACGGCAGCACGCGCACGCGTTCGCCTACGCGGACTTCGCCGGACGCGATACTGCCGGCGTAACCGCGGAAGTTCAGGTGCGGGCGATTGACCCATTGCACGGGCAGCCGGAACGGTTCGTCGCGCGTCACGCGCTCGACGAGCGGCAGCGTGTCGAGATGCTGCATCAGCGTCGCGCCCGTGTACCAAGGCATCCGAGAACTCGGCGCGATCACGTTGTCGCCGCGCAGCGCGGACATCGGAATGCTGACGATCTCCTCGAGGCCGAGCTCGGCCGCGAACGCGCGATAGTCGGCGTCGATGCGCTCGAACACCGCGCGGTCGTGGTCGACCAGGTCCATCTTGTTGATCGCGAGCACGACGCGCTTGATGCCGATCAGCGCGACGAGATGGCTGTGGCGGCGCGTCTGCGTGAGCACGCCCTTGCGCGCGTCGATCAGGATGACTGCAAGGTCGGCGGTCGACGCGCCGGTGATCATGTTGCGCGTGTACTGCTCGTGGCCGGGCGTGTCGGCGACGATGAACTTGCGCCGCGCGGTCGCGAAGAAGCGATACGCGACGTCGATCGTGATCCCTTGCTCGCGCTCGGCCGACAGACCGTCGACGAGCAGCGCGAAATCGAGTTCGCCGCCTTGCGTGCCAACTTTCTTCGAATCGGCTTCGAGCTGGGTCAGCTGGTCGTCGAACAGCATGTTCGATTCGTAGAGCAGGCGGCCGATCAGCGTGCTCTTGCCGTCGTCGACGCTGCCGCAGGTAATGAAGCGCAGCAGGTCCTTCGTCTGCGCATCGTCGGCGTGCATGACGGGCATATTGTGCAGATCGGACGCCGGGCGCACGAGCGTGTCGTGTGAGGTGAGAGCGTGTGCCATCAGAAATATCCCTCCTGTTTCTTCTTTTCCATCGAGCCGGCCGAATCGCTGTCGATCAGCCGTCCCTGGCGCTCGGACGTGCGCGTGTCGCGCATCTCCTGCAGGATGTCGTCGAGCGATGCCGCATCGCTGTCGATCGCGCCCGTCAGCGGATAGCAGCCGAGCGTGCGAAAGCGCACCTTGCGCATCTGCGGCACTTCGCCGTCGCGCAGCGGCAGGCGTTCGTCGTCGACCATGATCAGCGCGCCGTCGCGTTCCACGACGGGCCGCTCCTTCGCGAAGTAGAGCGGCACGATCGGAATGTCGTGAAGCTGGATGTACTGCCAGATGTCGAGCTCGGTCCAGTTGGAAATCGGGAATACGCGCAGGCTTTCGCCCTTGCGCTTGCGTGCGTTGTACAGTGACCAGAGTTCGGGCCGCTGACGTTTCGGATCCCAGCGGTGCTGCTCCGAGCGCAGCGACACGATGCGTTCCTTCGCGCGGGATTTCTCCTCGTCGCGGCGCGCACCGCCGAACGCGGCGTCGAAGCCGTAGTGGTCGAGCGCCTGCTTGAGCCCCTGCGTCTTCCACACGTCGGTGTGCACGGCCGAGCCGTGCGTGAACGGATTGATGTCGTTCGACAGGCCGTCGGGATTCACGTGCACGCGCAGGTCGAGGCCGAGGCGCTCGGCTGTCTCGTCGCGAAACGCGATCATCTCGCGGAACTTCCACGTCGTATCGACGTGCAGCAGCGGAAAGGGCGGCTTCGCCGGGTAGAACGCCTTCATCGCGAGATGCAGCATGACCGAGCTGTCCTTGCCGATCGAGTAGAGCATCACCGGGTTTTCGCTTTCGGCGACCACCTCGCGCATGATGTGGATGCTCTCGGCCTCCAGCCGCTCCAAGTGGGTCAACATCGTTCGTCTCCTTGTTTCATGCCGGCGCCGCGCGACATGTGCGGCGTTTCGTGCATGGCACCACGGTATCGAGCACGGGCGGTGCCGCTCTTCGTCCGGGTGGACTAACCTCCGCGCTGCCGGGTAGAGGATCTTTCCTTAGTCCACCCGGACGAAGTGGCGCGCCGGACGCTCGCTTAAGGTGGGCGCTCGACCATCGGCGGAGACGACACATGACGGACGACACACGTGCCACGCAATTGCTTTCGGGCCAGACCTGGACCGATTTCTGTGACACCCTGAAGCGCAGCGGGCAGCAGATCCTGCGCAGCGAGGCGCCAGACGATCCGCTTACGCGGGCGGAAGGTTTCCGCTACCTGAGCCGGCTGATGCGCATCGCGCTCGAAATGCACGTCGAGTTCGCGGACGGCGCGTGGCCCGGCTTCTTCTCGCCGTCGCACGAGACCGCGAAGATCGGTGCCGACAATCCCGACAACCTGTACCAGTACGCACGCATCGACGGCCGCTGCGAATATCGCGTGACGGGGCGGCGCGGCACGGTCGCGTACCTGAGCTTCGGCACGCAGAAGGGCGGATACGAGACCGACGGCAAGATGCTGCAGACGGGCTTTCTCGATGCGAAGCAGCTCGAGGTCGCGGCGGACGGCAGCTTCGAGATCGTGCTGAGCGAGACGCCGCGCGCCGGCAACTGGGTACGCATGGAGCCCGGCACGAACGCGCTGCTGGTGCGCCAGACCTTCCTCGACCGGCGCGCGGAGACGCCCGCGCAACTGAAGATCGAGCGCATCGGCGCGCATGAGCGGCCGGCGCCGCTCGATCCGCTCGTGCTGCAAGGCGGCCTCACGCGCGCTGCGCAGTTCGTCGAGCAGACGTCGAAGCTGTTCGCGGACTGGGCCGCGAGCTACGGGGCGCACGTGAACGCGCTGCCGCCCGCGGACCAGGCGCTGTGCCAGTCGGTCGGCGGCGACCCGAACATCTACTACTACCACTCGTGCTGGTCGCTGGCCGAGGACGAAGCGCTCGTGATCGAGGTCGATACGGTGCCGGACTGCGATTTCTGGAACGTGCAGCTCAACAATTACTGGATGGAGTCGCTCGATTACCGGCACTTCGACATCTGCGTGAACAAGCACAGCGCGCGGCTGAATGCCGACGGCGGCGTGACGGTGGTAGTCGCCGCGTCGCGGCCGGGCGACGCGAACTGGCTCGATACGGCCGGGCATCGCACGGGCACGATCTGCTGGCGCTGGGTGGGCGCCGCGCAGCCGGTGCATCCGCGCACGCGCGTCGTGAAGCTCGCCACGCTGAAGGAGGCCGCATGAGCGCGCTGCCCGACCCGATCCGCGCGCAGCTCGACGCCGACGGACTGATCGCCGAGGCCGTGTCGCGCACGGGCGGACTCGCCGCGTTCGGCGACGGCCCGTATCGAGAGGCGCTCGACGAGATGTGCGCATCGCTGATCGACGAAGCGAAGCTGTCCGGACGCGGCGCGCAGATGATGCGCGAGAAGCTCGTCGGCCAGCTCGTGAACCGGCTTGTCGTCGAGGATTACTTCCGTCGTCATCCGGAGATCGCCGACATCGAGATCGACGATCCGCTCGTGATCGTCGGCCTGCCACGCACCGGTACGACGCTGTTGCAACGGCTGCTTGCCGTCGACGCGCGGTTTCATTCGGCCGCATGGTGGGAAACTCGCTATCCGGCGCCGCTCGCCGGCGAGACGCTCGCCGCGCCGACCGTGCGCATTGCGCGTGCGCAGGCGGAAGTCGCGATGATGATCGATTGCATTCCGCAGATCCTGACGATCCATCCGCTCGACGCGATGCTCGCCGACGAAGAATTCATGCTGATGGAGCACTCGTTCGTGTGTGCGATGGATTCGTACGCGAACGTGCCGCGCTACACGGCGTGGCTCGCGAAGCAGGACCTGACGCCGGTCTATACGTACCTGAAGCGGATGCTGCAGTTCCTGCAGTGGCAGAAGGTGCAGCGCGGCGTCGCGTCGGCCGGGCGCTGGCTCTTGAAGACGCCGCAGCACCTGCACGCGCTCGACGTGCTGTGCCGCGTGTTTCCGCGTGCGCAGATCGTGCTCACGCATCGCGATCCGGCGCAGACGATTCCGTCGATGGCGAGCATGGCGCACACGCTGTGGCAGATGTATGCGGACGACCCGGACCCGCTCGCGGTCGGCGCGCAGTGGAACGCGGGGATGGCGCGCGCGATAAGTGCCGCGATGACCGCGCGCGACGCGCTGCCCGCCGACCGGTTCCTCGACGTGCGTTTCGAGGACACCGTATCGAACCCGCTCGGTGTCGCCGAAGCCGTGTACCGCTTCGCGGGGATGCCGCTCGATGCGGCACAGCGCGCGGCGATGACGGACTGGATGGCGCGCAACGGCCGCGACAAGCGCGCCGCACACGATTATTCGATCGCGCGCTTCGGCTTCACCGACGCGCAGCTTGCGCACGACTTCGCCGCGTATCGCGCGCGGCACCTGCAGGCGGCCGGCTGACGGCACGCCGCGGGACGAACGACAACCAGGAGACAATCCATGTTGCTGAAGGACAAGATCGTCGTGATTTCCGGGATCGGGCCGGGACTCGGTGTGAAGCTCGCGGTCGAGGCGGCGCGCGAGGGCGCGCGCGGCGTGGTCGTCGCGGCACGCACGATGGAAAAGCTCGACGATGCGGAAGCCCGGATCCGCGAGCTGGGCGTCGCGTGCGACGTGCTGAAGGTGCGCACCGACATCGCCGAGCGTGCGCAGTGCCGGCAGCTCGCGACGCAGGCGATGGAGCGTTTCGGCCGGATCGACGCGCTCGTAAACAGCGCGTTCGTACACGGCACGTTTCCGGAGTCGGTCGAGGAGGCCGACCTGGACGGCTGGCGCGCGGTGTTCGACACCAACGTGTTCGGGACGATGACGCTCACGCAGGAGGTCGTGCCGCACATGAAGCGGCAGAAGCGCGGCGCGATCGTGATGATCAACACGCAGGCGACCCGCAAGCCATTTGCAGGGGAATCGGGCTACGCTGTGTCGAAGGGCGCGCTCGCGGTTGCGGCAAAATACCTGGCGCGCGAGCTCGGCGTACACGGCATCCGCGCGAACAGCATCCACATGGGCTGGATGTGGGGGGTGCCGACGCAGACGTATTTCCGGCAGGCCGCGGCCGAATACGGGATGACGGAAGACGAGATCATCGCGCCGATCGCGTCGAACATCGCGCTCGCGAAGCTGCCGACCGACGACGATTGCGCGCGCGCGGCGCTGTTCCTTGCGTCGGATTACGCGAACGCGGTGACCGGTGCGACGCTCGATGCGAACGGCGGCGATTTCATGCCCTGAGGAGGGAGTATCGGATCATGCAGGAAAACCATCAGGGACGGCATTTCTTCGCGTTCAACGGCGACGCGGATGGCCTGTGCGCGCTGCAGCAGCTGCGGCTCGTGGAAGGGGCGCCAGGCACGCTCGTGACGGGCGTGAAGCGCGACATCAGGCTGCTCGAGCGGATCGACGCGCGCGCGGGCGATCGCGTGACCGTGCTCGACGTGTCGCACGACCAGAATCGCGACGCGTGCGCACGGCTGCTGCGCGACGGCGTGGCGGTCCGCTATTTCGATCATCACTTCGCGGGCGATCTGCCGGGCGATGCGCATTTCGACGCGTATATCGACACGGCGGCCGACGTCTGTACGAGCGCGCTCGTGAACCGCTATCTCGACGGCCGGCACGTGCGCTGGGCGATCGTCGCGACGTTCGGCGACGAATTGCCGGCGCTCGGCGACGCGCTGGCGCGCGAGCACGGGATCGACGAAGCCGAGCGGCGCACGCTTGCCGAGCTCGGGCTTTATCTGAACTACAACGCATACGGCGAGTGCGTCGGCGATCTGCATTTCGATCCTGCCGTGCTTGCCGACGCGATGCTGCCATGCGTCGATCCGCTCGATTTCGTGCGCGGCACGCCGGTATTCGCCGCGCTGCGCGACGGCTACCGCGACGACATGGCGCTGGCGTGCGCGCTTGCACCGCTGCGCGACGTGCCGGGCGCGACGCTGATCAGAATGCCGGATCATCCGTGGGCGCGGCGCGCGACGGGCATGCTCGCGAACGAGCGGATGCGCAACGCGCCGCATGCGGCGCTCGCGGTGCTGTCGCCGCGTGCGCAGGGCGGGTTGGTCGTCAGCGTGCGCGTGCCCGACGGCCGGCCGCTCGGCGCCGACGAATTCTGCCGCGGGTTCCCGACCGGCGGCGGACGCAAGCGCGCGGGCGGCATCAACCATTTGCCGGAAACCGAGTTCGACACGTTCGCCGCGCGTTTCGAAGCGGCGTTCCGTCTCGACTGACCCGAGGGCCCGGGCCGCGCGCCGTGCAGCGATGCCACGGCGCGCGCGTCATGCGGCGTGCGGGTTCAACCGGTCGCGTCCGCCAGCACGGCCGGCACGTTGTGGCCGTAGCAACGTTCCTCGACACGCTCGGCGATGCGCCAGCCCCGGGCCGTACGCACGAACCGGTCGACGTACCAGAGCCCTAAAAACATCATCTGCGTGCCGCCGTCCGGCAGCACGACTTCCATCGGATTGAAGCAGATCGTGCGGCCGCGCGCGATGTCGCCGTCGAGCGTGATCGATGTGTTAGCCACCATGTGCTGGTACTGCGGAAACCGCGGCAGCACGGTGCGCAGCCACGCCTTCACGTCCGGATACGCGCCGGCGATGCCGCCCATCGCGCGATAGTCGATTGCGGCGTCGCGCGTGAACACGGCATCGAGCGCATCGAAGTCGCGCGAGTCGATCGCGCTCGAATACGCGACGATCAGCTCGCGGATGTCGTGATGATCGGAAAGGGTCTGCAAATCGGGCATCGATCGTACTCCGTCACGCGCGCTTGCGCCGGCGTGCCGCATGCAGTGCTTCCGCACGCTGCTTCACGTCGCGCGCGCACTGGTCGAACCCCTGTTTCACCCAGCCACCGTGCTCGCGCATGATCGTTTCCGCATTGATGCCGAGGAACTGGTCGGTCGTGAAGTAGCGGCAGCGTTCGGCGCCGTCGGCTTCGACGTATTGATCGCGGCGCGCGGCGTCCTTGTTGTCGTCGGTCGGACGCTGTTCCCATGACAGCAGGCGTTCGGACTCGCACGCGACGAGGATCTCGTTGACCGGAATCACCGTGTCCGTGCCCGGAATGCGCACCTGCATGTACACGAAGTCGCCGATCCGGCCGGTCGTTTCGAGGCCGACGCAGAACGTGTTCCATTCGCCGTAGCGCGGGAAATCGGTCAGCACTTCCCAGACGACGGAAGCGGGCGCGTCGATGTCGACGGTGATCGAGGTGACGAGGTTGGCTGGTTTGGTCATTGCGGGTATCGGATGAAATTGAGGGGCGGGCGGTACCGCGGGTGCGCGCCGTAGTCGCCGGCACGTGCGGGCATGGCGGATGCGCCGTGCGGTGCGCGGAACCCGTCGGCGGCCGGCGCGCGGCGCGCATCGCGGCGAACCCGACATCGAGCGTAGGCCGGTGCATGCGGGGAGGAATCGTCGGAATGGACTAAGGCGTTTCACCGGGCCGGCGATTCGGCGATTGGACGGTGGCATCGTCGGTCAGCGGCGCCTGGGCGCGCGAGGCATGCAATCCGGACATCGACATCGCCCGACCCTGCCGCGACAATACGGGTCACGTTTCCGTTTCCTGCCGCGAGGTGCCTGTGCCAGCCAAGTCGTTCGTTGCCCCGGCGATCGTGTGGTTCCGCGACGATCTGCGCGTGACCGATCAGCCCGCGCTGACGCGCGCGGTCGCGTCGGGCCGGCCGCTCGTGTGCGTGTTCGTCGACGATACGGGCGAAGGCGCGGGGCGTGTACCTGGCGGTGCGGCGCGCTGGTGGCTGCACGGGTCGCTCGCCGCGCTCGACGCAGCGCTCGCGCGTCATGGCGGCCGCCTGCTGCTGTTGCGCGGCGATGCGCAGCGCGAGATCGAGCGCGTCGTGCACGACACGGGTGCGGCGGCCGTGTACTGGAACCGCCGCTATGCGCAGCCGCAGCGCGATGCCGATGCGGCGTTGAAGGCATTGCTGAAGGCGCGCGGCCTCGATGTCGAAAGCAGCAACGGCAGCCTGTTGAACGAGCCGTGGGAAGTGCTGACGGGCGCGGGCACGCCGTTCCAGGTGTTCACCGCGTACTGGCGCGCGGTGCGGCGCGATCGTCCGGTGGCGGTGCCGCTGCCGGAGCCGGAGCGAATCGTGTTTCATCCGTGGCCGACCGGTGTACGCGAACGTGCGCTGGCGCTCGATGCGCTCGCGTTGCGTCCATACGCGCCGGACTGGGCGGGCGGCCTGCGCGACGCGTGGCCGGCGCCCGACGAAGGCGGCGCGCACGCGCGGCTCGACGCGTTCGCGGACGCGTCGCTGGCCGGCTATGCCGACACGCGCGATCGGCCCGACCAGCCCGCGACGAGCCGGCTGTCGCCGTACCTGCGCTTCGGCAACGTGTCGCCGCGCCAGGTGTGGCATGCGGTGCAGGGCGCCGCGCAGGCGGGCGGCGCGGCGTGCGCGGCCGGCGCCGAGAAATTCCTGAGCGAGCTTGGCTGGCGCGAATTCAGCCACGTGCTGCTCTATCACTTCCCGGCGCTCGCGACCGACAACTTCCGCGCGCAGTTCGACGCGATGCCGTGGCGCGACGATCCCGCCGCGCTTCGCGCCTGGCAGCGCGGCCTGACCGGCTATCCGCTCGTCGATGCGGGCATGCGCGAGCTGTGGACGACCGGCTGGATGCACAACCGCGTGCGGATGGTCGTCGCGTCATTCCTCGTCAAGCATCTGCTGATCGACTGGCGGGCCGGCGAGCGCTGGTTTTACGACACGCTCGTCGACGCGGACCCCGCGAACAATCCGGCGAACTGGCAATGGGTGGCCGGCTGCGGCGCCGACGCCGCGCCGTATTTCCGCATCTTCAATCCGGTGACGCAGGGCCGGAAGTTCGACCCGCAGGGCGCATACGTGCGCCGCTGGGTGCCGGAACTCGCGGGCCTCGACGCGGCGGCGATCCACGCGCCCTGGGCGGCGTCGCCGGAGCAGCTCGCGGCGGCTAGCGTGCGGCTCGACGTCGACTATCCGGCGCCGATCGTCGATCACGACGGCGCGCGCCGTCGCGCGCTCGATGCGCTGGCCACGTTGCCGAAGCGTCGTTAGCGGCGCGTTGCGCCGCCGATCGTCCTTGGCGGGCGGCACGGCTCGCCGCGTCACTCGCAGAACGCCGCGCGCTCGAGCAGCGCAAGCGCGACACCCGAACCGAAGTAGGTCGCGCCGCACCACGCGACGAACGCGAGCACGCCGGCGGCGAGCACCGTGCGGATCAGGCCCATGCGGCCTTGCCCGGTGCCGGGCGTGCGACGCGGGCGTCGTCGATCGGCAGGTGCAGCAGCGCCGCCAGCACGCCGAGCCCGATCGAGCCGATCCACAGCGGCAGGTACGAATGCGTCGCGTCGTACACGAGCGCGCCGAGCCACACGCCGAAGAAGCTGCCGAGCTGGTGGCCGAAGAACACGAAGCCGAACAGCGTCGCGATGTAGCGCACGCCGAACACCTGCGAGATCACGCCGTTGGTCAGCGGTACCGTGCCGAGCCACGTGAAGCCCATCACGGCAGCGAACACGTAGACGCTCGCGGGCGACAGCGGCGCCGCGACGAACGCGGTCATCGTCAGCGCGCGCACGAGATACAGCACCGACAGCACGTACTTGCGCCGCAACAGGCCGCCGAGATGGCCGCATGCATAGGTGCCGGCCACGTTGGTCAGCGCGATCAGTGCGAGCGCGATGCTGGCATGGCGCGCCGGCAGGCCGTGATCGAGCAGATAGGCGGGCAGATGGGTCGCGATGAACGCGAGCTGGAATCCACATGCGAAGAAACCGGCGTTCAGCAGCCAGAAGCCGCGATGCGCGAACGCTTCGCGCACGGCCGCGCCGATCGACTGGTCGGGGCTGTCCGCATGGCCGGCGGTCTGCGCGGGCCGGTCGTGCACGAACGCGGCGAGCGGCGCGAGCAAGGCCGCGACGAGCGCCAGCGCGACGAACGCATGCTGCCAGCCGATGCCGCCGATCAGCACCTGTGCGACCGGCACCATGCAGAACTGGCCGAGCCCGCCGATCGCACCGGCGACGCCGAGCGCCCAGCCGCGCTGGTCGGGCGGAAACAGGCGGCTCAGCGCGCCGTAGATCGACGCGAAGGCCGAACCCGACAGCGCGATGCCGATCACGAGCCCCGCGCCGACCGTGAACGCGCCGGTCGATGCCGCCAGCGCCATCATGACGAGCCCGGCCGTGTACAGCAGCATGCCGGCCACGATCACGCGTAGCGACCCGAAGCGGTCCGCGATCATCCCCGTGAACGGCTGCGCGATTCCCCAGATCAGGTTCTGCAGCGCGAGCGCGAGGCCGAACGCCTCGCGCGACCAGCCGTGGCCGAGCGTGACGGGGGCGAGAAACAGTCCCTGCACGTGGCGGATGCCGAGCGCGGCGCCCATGATCAGGCCGCCGGCGAGCACCGGCAGCCAGCGGCGCCGGACGTCTTTTTCGATCGGGGTCATGCGTGTCTCCGGATGAATGCGTGCGGCGCGACGGCCGCGTTCGATCCGATTAGACGATCCGGTCGCGATGTCGCTCAAGCGATCATTCGGTCGGGTTCGCATGCGTGGGGGGAATGCGACGGGACTGGCAGCGATGCCGGATGGAGCGGGGCCGCTGAGGTGCGCGTATCGGGACGACGGCGGCGGCGGAACCGGCGCGCGTCCGGATCGCTTGCCGAGACCGATCCAGCCTGCAAGTCGCGCCGGCGTCACCGTCCGGCCTGATGCGGAAAATCGCGTCCGACTTATGGCTGCGGCGCGTCGTACACGTGCATCGCCGCATCGCACGCAACGGCTTCCGCGACGATCCAGTCGCACACGTCGGCGACTTCGCGCCGCGGGGCCGGATCATGCCGGAACAGCCAGTAGCCGTATGCATCCGACATTGCCTGCGAGTGCGGGCCGAGCACCGCGAGCCGCCCGTCCGCGAGCATCGGCGCGACGAGCGCGAGCCGTCCGAGCGCAACGCCCTGGCCGGCGATCGCGGCCTGGATCACCTGGTCGTACTGGTTGAAGCGCAGCACGCCCTTCGGGCGCGCATCGCCGAGCCCGGCCGCGTGCAGATGCGCGCGCCACTGCAGTTGCGTTTGCGGCGGCCCGTCGAATTCGAGCAGCACGTGATCGGCGATCGCGGCCGCGTCGGTGACGGGCCGTGCGGCGAGCGCCGGGTGCGCGACCGGCATCACGATCTCGTCGAACAGCCGCAGTGCGCCGGCCGGCGCGCGGTCGCGCGGGCAGTAGCGGATCCCCAGGTCGATGCCTTCCGCTCGCAAATCGAGTACCTTGTCGTTCGCGGCGACACGCAAGTCGATGTCGGGCAGGCGCGCCTGCAGGCGCCCGAGTCGCGGCAGCAGCCACAGCGCGGTGACGCCGATGCTGGCGGTGATCGTGACGGGCTGACGCTCGCGCACGGCGGCGAGCGATGCGACGGTGTCCTGCAGGTTGAGCAATGCCGCATCCGCGGCGCGGAACAGCCGTTCGCCTTCCGGCGTGAACGCGATCTTGCGATAGCCGCGCTGCAGCAGCGCGACGCCGAGATGCGCCTCGAGCGCGTGCACCTGGCGGCTGACCGCCGATTGCGTGACGCACAGATCCTGCGCGGCGAGCGTGATGCTCATGCGGCGGCCGACGGCGACGAAGCCGCGCACGAGGTCCAGAGACGGGAGACGGACGAGCGGCGTTGACATGCGTTTGGCTCATGCGAACGGAGCAGCAAGATTGGTTGAGAACGCGGGGCGCGTCAAGTTCAATGGAGGCTGGCCGACGATCGCGGGCGCCGGGTCATGCGGGGCGGCACAGGAGACAGGATGACGATTTCGAACGAAGCAGGCGGTACCGTGCAGGACGCGCGTCCGACGGAGCGCGTGGCCGGTGCGTTGCCGCCCGAGCCTGTGAGGCTGAGCGCGGCCGACGGCTACACGCTGCGCGGCTACGTGTGGCGGCATCGCGGGGGCGGCGGGGCCGCGCGGCCCGTGACGGTCGTCAATTGCGCGACCTCGGTACGTTGCGACTATTACTTCCGCTTCGCGGCGTGGCTGTTCGCGCAGGGGCGCGACGTGCTCGTGTACGACTATCGCGGGATCGGCGGATCGCGCCCCGCGCAACTCGCGAAGCTGCGCGCGAACTGGCTCGACTGGGGGCGGCTCGATTGCGAGGCCGCGCTGCGCTACGCGCTCGATGCGTTTCCCGGCCAGCCGCTCGACGTCGTCGCGCACAGCATCGGCGGGTGTGTGCTCGGGCTCGCGGCGTCGAACGCGCATGTGCGTCATGCCGTGACCGTCGGCGCGCAATATGCGTACTGGCGCGACTATCGCCCGGAAGAGCGGCGGCGCATGTGGTGGAAGTGGCACGTCGCGATGCCGGCGCTCGCGGCCGTGTTCGGCTACGTGCCCGCGAAACGGCTCGGCTGGATGGAAGATACGCCGCGCGGCGTCGCGCTGTCGTGGGTGCGATCGCAGCCGCGCTTTGAGGATACCTACACGCACGGCCTGCTCGCCGAAAGCGCCGCGAGCCGCGCGGCGTTGCCGGACCGTTTCGCGCGGCTGTCGGCGCCGATGCTCGCGATCGGTCTCGACGACGACGGGTTCGGCACCGTCGATGCGATCGAGCGGCTGGTCGGCTACTACACGGGCAGCGACGTCACGCACCTGCGGATCGCACCGCGCGATATCGGCGTCGACGCGATCGGCCACTTCGCGTTCTTCCACAGCCGCTTCACCGACACGCTGTGGCCGGTCGCGCTGTACTGGCTGCAGCACGGCGCGCTGCCGGCCGACGCGCCGGGCAGCATTCACGCGCGCCATCCGGCGCAACGTGCGCGCCGGGCGGCAAGCGGCGTGCCGGGCGTCGTCGCGAACGGGTGAGCGTGCACGGCGCGCGGCCGTGCGCGGCTCGTCGATGAAGAAGGTGAGGGCGGTGACGGAGGCATGCACGGTCCCGCCGCGCATGCACTCGATCGCACCGCATCGGCTCCCGATCGACGCGATCGATTAACATCGGACGTTTCGTTCTACTGCCACTGGCTGCTGCATGCCGATGTCCATTCCGTCCGATTCCGGTTTCCCTGCCGACGCGCCCCGCGCGTGGCGCCTGCGCATGCTCGACGTGCCGCCGGCCGCGTTACGCGCCGGCGTGCAGGTCGCGCGCATCGATTTCGATTGGCACGTGCCGCTCGCGTCGCCCGCGTATGCGGCACTGAGCGATGCCGAGCGCGCGCGCGCCGGACGGTACTTCAGGCACAAGGATGCGGTACGCAGCGCCGGCACGCGTGCCGCGCTGCGCGACGTGCTGGGTGCCGCGCTCGGCGTTGCGCCGAACCGCATCGCGATTGTCGTCGACGCATCGGGACGTCCGTCGCTGGACCCGGCGTATCGCACGTCGCTCGATTTCAACGTATCGCACGCGGGCGATCATGCGCTGATCGCATGGGCGGCTGCTGCACGCGTCGGCGTCGACATCGAATGCTGCGACCGGCCGACCGACTGGCGTGCGCTGACGAGCGAAGTGTGCGCTCCCGCCGAGGCCGCGTATTTCGACGGTCTGCCGCCCGCTGCCCGCGCGGACGCGTTCATGCGCGTGTGGTCCGCGAAGGAGGCGCTGCTGAAGGCGCTCGGCACCGGCATCGTCGGCGGGCTGCGTGCGTTCGCGGTGGTGCCGCCGCGCGATGCGGCGACACCGGCGACGACGATCGTCGAGCCGGCCGCGCCGGCCGCCGGCGTGGCCGCGTTCGACGCGGGCTGGCTCGATGCCGCGCCCGGCTACGCGGCGTGCGTCGCGTGGACGCGCTGAGCGGCCGTCCACCCGCGGCCGTTACTCGAGCGGTGCGTCGTTCGGCGCCGCATAGCGCGCCTTGATCACGTCGCTCATCGGGAAGTCGAACGCGAGCCCCTTCGGCGGCACCGGCTTGATGAACCACTTGTCGTACAGCGCGTTGATCTCGCCGCTCTTCATCAGCTGCACGAGCGCGCCGTCCACGAGCGCCTTGAACTGCGGATCGTCCTTGCGCAACATGAACCCGTACGCTTCCGACGATTGCGGCGTGCCGACGATCGCCCAGTCGGCCGGTTTCGCCGCGAGCTGGCGCACCCCGGCGAGCAGCACGTCGTCCATCATGTAAGCGGCCGCGCGGCCCGATTCGAGCGTGAGGCGTCCTTCGCCGTAATCCTTCGCGCTGATGATCTGCATGTTCATCTTCTTTTCCTCGTTCATCTTGCGCAGCAGGCGCTCGGACGTCGTGCCCTGGTTCGTCGCGACCGTCTTGCCGGCGAGATCGGGGAAGTCGCGGATGCCCGAATTCGTGCGTGTGAGCAGGCGCGTGGTCGCGACGAAGAAGGTGGTCGAGAACGCGACCTGGGCGTGCCGTGCGGCGAGGTTGGTGGTCACCCCGCATTCGAGATCGACGGTGCCGTTCTGCACGAGCGGGATACGGTTCTGCGACGTGACCGGGATGAAGCGCACCTGCAGGTCGGGCTTGCCGGTGCGCGCCTTCACGGCGGCGATCACGCGATCGCACAGGTCCTGCGAGAAACCGATGACCTTGCCGCTCGTGTCGACATAGGAGAACGGCACCGACGTCTCGCGATGGCCGATCGAGATCAGGTTGTTCTGCCGGATCTTTTCCAGCGTGCCGGACAGCGGCTCGGCTGCGACCGACGCGCCGCACGCGAGCGCGCACGCGGCGACGAGCAGGCTGCGGCCAAAAAGGGCGGTCAACCGGGGCGGGATGTTCATGACGAGTCTCCGTAGGCGGATTGCAGGCGAGTGAGGATTCGTATGTTGCCAAAAACAAAATAATTGCAACATATGTTAAACGCGAATGGCGTCAGGCCGGCCTGGCGGGCCGCGCCGGACATCAGGGAAACTCCCAAGTCGAAATCGTGAAAAACGGGGTTGTCTAGACAAGTTCCGATGGCTAAACTGCAAGCCATCCCGAACTTGTCTAGACAGGATTGCTCACATGATTACGTTGACCCCCGGCCACCTGACCCTCCCGCAACTGCGCAAGATCGCTCGCGAATCCGTGCAGCTCACGCTCGACCCGGCGAGCTTCGCGAAGATCGACGCCGGCGCGAAGGCCGTCGCCGACATCGCCGCGAAGGGCGAGCCGGCATACGGCATCAACACGGGCTTCGGCCGCCTGGCCAGCACGCACATCCCGCACGACCAGCTCGAGCTGCTGCAGAAGAACCTGGTGCTGTCCCACGCCGTCGGCGTGGGCGAGCCGATGGCGCGCTCGTCGGTGCGCCTGCTGATGGCGCTGAAGCTGTCGAGCCTCGGCCGCGGCCACTCGGGTATCCGTCGCGAAGTGATGGACGCGCTGATCACGCTGTTCAACGCCGACGTGCTGCCGCTGATCCCGGTGAAGGGCTCGGTCGGCGCATCGGGCGATCTCGCGCCGCTCGCGCACATGTCGGCCGTGCTGCTCGGCGTCGGTGAAGTGTTCATCCGCGGCGAGCGCGCCAGCGCGCTCGACGGTCTGCGTGTCGCTGGCCTCGCGCCGCTGACGCTGCAGGCGAAGGAAGGCCTCGCGCTGCTGAACGGCACGCAGGCATCGACCGCACTGGCGCTCGACAACATGTTCGCGATTGAAGACCTGTACCGCACCGCGCTCGTCGCCGGTGCGCTGTCGGTCGACGCGGCAGCCGGCTCGGTGAAGCCGTTCGACGCACGCATCCACGAACTGCGCGGCCATCGAGGCCAGATCGATGCGGCAGCGGCGTACCGCGACCTGCTCGAAGGCTCGCCGATCAACCAGTCGCATCGCGACTGCGACAAGGTGCAGGATCCGTACAGCCTGCGCTGCCAGCCGCAGGTGATGGGGGCGTGTCTGGACCAGATGCGTCACGCGGCCGCCGTGCTGCTCGTCGAAGCGAACGCCGTGTCGGACAACCCGCTGATCTTCCCGGATACCGGCGAAGTGCTGTCGGGCGGCAACTTCCACGCTGAACCCGTTGCGTTCGCGGCCGACAACCTCGCGCTCGCCGCCTCGGAAATCGGCGCGCTGGCCGAACGCCGCATCGCGCTGCTGATCGATGCGACGCTGTCGGGCCTGCCCCCGTTCCTCGTGAAGGACGGCGGCGTGAACTCGGGCTTCATGATCGCCCACGTGACGGCTGCCGCACTGGCATCGGAAAACAAGACGCTCGCCCATCCCGCCTCGGTCGACTCGCTGCCGACCTCGGCGAACCAGGAAGACCACGTGTCGATGGCGACGTTCGCCGCGCGCAAGCTCGCCGACATCGCGGACAACACGAAGCACATCCTCGCGATCGAACTGCTGGCCGCGGCCCAGGGTGTCGACCTGCGCGCGCCATATCACACGAGCCCGAAGCTCGCGCCGGTGATGGAGACGATCCGCGGCAAGGTTGCGCACTACGAACTCGACCACTACTTCGCACCGGACATCGCCGCGATCGCGAAGCTCGTCGGCGAGCGCGCGTTCGCGAAGGTCGCGCCGTTCTCGTTCGCATCGGAACAGTAAGCCCATGAGTGCGCCGGTCTACCAGGAGATCAAGGATTTCATCCTGGGCCGCATTCACGCCGGCGAGTGGGCGGAGGGCGACCAGGTGCCCTCCGAGAACGAACTGGCCCGCGAGTTCAAGGTCGCGCGCATGACCGTCAACCGCGCGTTGCGCGAGTTGACGGCCGAGCAGGTGCTGACGCGCATGAAGGGCGCCGGCACCTACGTCGCGCGGCCGAAGTACGAGTCGACGCTGGTTGCGATCCGCAGCATTTCGGAGGAGGTCGGCGCGCGCGGGCATGCGTATCACGCCAGCGTGCTGGGCCTCGAGACGATCCGCGCCGACGAGGCGCTCGCCGACGAGATGCAGGTGGCCGTGCGCGCGAAGCTGTTTCATTCGCAGGTGTTGCACTTCGAGAACGACGAACCCGTCCAGCTCGAAGAACGGTGGGTGAATCCGGCGGTCGCGCCGGATTATGCCGAGCAGGATTTCACGAATACGACGCCGAACCTGTACCTGATGCGCGCGGCACCGCTGCAGCGCGTCGAGTACCGGATCGAAGCGGCGGCTCCGGCGCCCGAGCGGCGCGAGCAGTTGCGGATGGACGACGTCGAACCGTGTCTGGTTTTACATCGGCGTACCTGGTCGCAGGGCGTCGTCGCCTCGGTGGCGAATTTGTGGCATCCCGGCAGCCGTTATCGCTTCACCGGGCATTTCTGATTCCTTATTGATATTCACTTTCCCTCGGGAGCAGTCGTCATGAACCATCCGAAACACATCGATCCCCGTCTCGATCCGACGCGCACGATCCGCGCACCGCGCGGCAGCGAGAAGGTCTGCAAGACCTGGCTGGCCGAAGCGGCCTACCGGATGATCCAGAACAACCTCGACGCGGAAGTCGCAGAGCACCCGCACGCACTCGTCGTGTACGGCGGGATCGGCCGCGCGGCGCGCAACTGGGAGTGCTACGACCAGATCCTCGCGTCGCTGAAGGATCTCGAAGAGAACGAAACGCTGCTGATTCAGTCGGGCAAGCCGGTCGGCGTGTTCCGCACGCACAAGGATGCGCCGCGCGTGCTGCTCGCGAACTCGAACCTCGTGCCGCACTGGGCGACCTGGGATCACTTCCACGAACTCGACCGCAAGGGCCTGATGATGTACGGTCAGATGACGGCCGGCAGCTGGATCTACATCGGTAGCCAGGGCATCGTGCAGGGCACCTATGAAACGTTCTTCTCGGTCGCGAACCAGCACTTCAACGGCGATCCGTCCGGCCGCTGGATCCTGACGGGCGGTCTCGGCGGCATGGGCGGCGCGCAGCCGCTGGCAGCGACGATGGCCGGCTTCTCGATGATCGCGGTCGAATGCGACGAGACGCGCATCGACTTCCGTCTGAAGACGCGCTACGTCGACAAGAAGGCGACGACGCTCGACGAGGCGCTCGGCATGATCGAGGAAGCGAAGCGCACCGGCAAGCCGGTGTCGGTCGGTCTGCTCGGCAACGCGGCCGACGTGTTCCCGGAACTCGTCAAGCGCGGCATCACGCCGGATTGCGTGACCGACCAGACGAGCGCGCACGACCCGATCAACGGCTACCTGCCGCAAGGCTGGACCGTCGCGCAATGGCGCGAGGCGCAGAAGGTCGATCCGCAGAGCATCGTGAAGGTCGCGAAGCAGTCGATGGCCGTCCAGGTGCAGGCGATGCTGGATCTGCAGGAGCGTGGCGCGGCGACGCTCGACTACGGCAACAACATCCGCCAGATGGCGCTGGAAATGGGCGTCGAGAACGCGTTCGACTTCCCGGGCTTCGTGCCGGCGTACATCCGCCCGCTGTTCTGCGAAGGCAAGGGTCCGTTCCGCTGGGTCGCGCTGTCGGGCGATCCGGAAGACATCTACAAGACCGACCAGAAGGTGAAGGAGCTGATCCCCGACGATCCGCACCTGCACAACTGGCTCGACATGGCACGCGAGCGCATCGCGTTCCAGGGCCTGCCGGCACGCATCTGCTGGGTTGGCGTGAAGGATCGCTATCGCCTCGGCCAGGCGTTCAACGAGATGGTGAAGAACGGCGAACTGAAGGCCCCGATCGTGATCGGCCGCGACCACCTCGACACGGGTTCGGTCGCGAGCCCGAACCGCGAGACGGAATCGATGAAGGACGGTTCGGACGCCGTGAGCGACTGGCCGCTGCTGAACGCACTGCTGAACACCGCAGGCGGCGCATCGTGGGTGTCGCTGCACCATGGCGGCGGCGTCGGCATGGGCTTTTCGCAGCACTCGGGCGTCGTGATCGTCGCCGATGGCACCGCCGATGCGCACGAGCGTCTCGGTCGCGTGCTGCTGAACGATCCGGCGACGGGCGTGATGCGCCATGCGGATGCCGGCTACGAACTCGCGCAGCAGACGGCCCGCGAAGCCGGCCTGAAGTTGCCGATGCTCGGCCGCTGAGCATGACGGCGCTCGACCAGGCGCCGGTGAACGCGACGATGATCCGCGCGGCGGATCTCGTCGCGTCGCCGTGGAAGAACGGCGGCGGCGTGACGCGCGAAATCGGCGCGTTCCCACCGGGCGCCGCGCTCGATACGTTCGCATGGCGCGTGAGCGTCGCTGACGTCGGCGCGGCCGGGCCGTTCTCGCGTTTCGACGGCATCGACCGCACGCTCGTGCTGCTGTCCGGCGCGGGCATGACGCTCGCGGAAGCGGGCGGTGTGAAGCACGTGCTCGACGTGCCGCTCGCGCGCGCGGATTTCGCGGGCGAAGCGGCGATCGACGCGACGCTGCACGACGGCGCGACGCGCGACTTCAACCTGATGACGCGCCGTTCGGCTGCGCGCGGGTCGGTCGACGTGTGGCCCGAAGGCACACACCGTGTCGAGCGTGCCGATACCGTGCTGCTGTTTTGCGCGACCGGTGCGGTCGGCGTCGAGATCGACGGCGCGCACTACGCGCTGCAAGAAATGGACACGCTGCGGCTCGACGAGCCGCGGCGTGCGCTTGACGTCGTCGTGAGCGGAGGCGGCGCGCTGCTCGTCGTGTCGCTCACCGTCGGCGAACGAGACTGAACGCATGAAACCGACTGTCTGGCATCACCTGAGGCTGTGTCCGCACGGCCATCCCGACGAGACGATCGACGACGCGGCGATGGCCGTCGACGAAACCGGTACGATCGCGTGGCTCGGTGCGCTCTCCGCGCTGCCGCACGGTTATGCGCACTGGCAGCGCGAGGATTTGCACGGCGCGTGGGTGACGCCGGGCCTCGTCGACTGCCACACGCACCTCGTGTACGGCGGCACGCGCGCCGACGAGTTCGCGCAGCGCCTCGCGGGCGTCAGCTACGAGGAGATCGCGCGGCAGGGCGGCGGGATCGTATCGACGGTGCGCGCGACGCGCGCGGCCGACGAGACGACGCTGTTCGTGCAGGCCGCCGCACGCCTGCAGCCGCTGCTCGCCGAAGGCGTGACCGCGATCGAGATCAAGTCGGGCTACGGGCTCGACCTCGCGAGCGAACGCAAGATGCTGCGCGTCGCGCGCCAGCTGGGCGAGCGCTTCCCGGTCGCGGTCTACACCACGTTCCTCGGCGCGCACGCGCTGCCGCCGGAATATGCGGGCCGCGCGGACGAATACATCGACGAAGTGTGCGAACGCATGCTGCCGGCGCTGGCCGACGAAGGGCTCGTCGACGCGGTCGACGTGTTCTGCGAACGCATCGGCTTTTCGCTCGCGCAAACCGAGCGCGTATTCGAGGCCGCGACGCGGCGCGGCTTGCCGGTGAAGCTGCATGCGGAACAGCTGTCGAACGCGGGTGGCACCGCACTGGCCGCGCGTTACCGCGCGCTGTCCGCCGATCACCTTGAATTTCTCGACGAAGCCGGCATCGAGGCCATGAAGGCGGCCGGCACGGTCGCCGTGCTGTTGCCCGGCGCGTACTACTTCATCCGCGAAACGCAATTGCCGCCGATCGACCTGCTGCGCAAGCACGGTGTGCCGATCGCGCTCGCGACCGATCACAATCCCGGCACGTCACCGCTCGAATCGCTGCTGCTGACGATGAACATGGGCTGCACGCTGTTCCGCATGACGGTGCCCGAGGTACTGCAGGGCGTGACGGGCCATGCGGCCGCGGCGCTCGGCCGCGCGGATCGCCATGGCGTGCTCGAAGCCGGTCGCCAGGCAGACTTCGCGGTCTGGTCGGCCGGCTCGCTGTCGGAGCTCGCTTACTGGATCGGCCGACCGCTGTGCGAGCAGGTCGTGCGCGGCGGTACGACCGTGTTTCGCCGAACGAACGGCTAGCCCTGGACGAATCGAGACTGACGATGACCGAAATGACGTTGTTCGCGGATCACGCATACCTTCCCGATGGCTGGCGCCGCAACGTGCTGCTGCGCTGGGACGCGGCCGGCACGCTGACCGGCGTGACGCCCGACACCGACGCGCCGGCAGGCGTCGCGCGCGCGGCCGGGCCGGTGCTGCCCGGCATGCCGAACCTGCATTCGCACGCGTTCCAGCGCGCGATGGCGGGGCTCACCGAATACCGCGCGAATCCCGCCGACAGTTTCTGGAGCTGGCGCGACCTGATGTACCGCTTCGCGCTGAAGATCACGCCCGATGCACTCGCGGCGATCGCGCGCTGGCTGTACGTCGAGATGCTCAAGTGCGGCTACACGTCGGTGTGCGAGTTCCACTACGTGCACCACACGCAGGACGGCTCGCGCTATCCGCAGATCGCGGAACTCGGCACGCGCGTGATCGACGCGGCGCGCTCGGCCGGCATCGGCATCACGATGCTGCCGGTGTCGTACCAGTTCGCCGGCTTCGGCAACAAGCCGCCGCGTGACGACCAGCGCCGCTTCATCAACACGCCGGACGGGCTGCTCGAGCTGCTCGATGCGATGCGCCGAGTCGCGCCCGAGCATGGCGGGCTGCGCTACGGCGTCGCGCCGCACTCGCTGCGCGCGGTGTCCCAGAACGGGCTGCGCGCGCTGCTCGAAGGCTTGCCCGACGACGCGCCGGTGCACATCCATATCGCCGAGCAGACGGCCGAAGTGGACGACTGCGTGCGCGCCTACGGCGCACGTCCCGTGCAATGGCTGCTCGATCGCTTCGACGTCGATGCGCGCTGGTGCCTCGTGCACGCGACGCACGTCGATGCGGCCGAAACGGCGGCGCTCGCGAAGCGCCGTGCGGTGGCGGGCCTGTGCCTGACGACCGAAGCGAACCTCGGCGACGGCGTGTTCCCGGCCGTCGACTATCTCGCACAGGGCGGCGTGATCGGCGTCGGTTCCGACAGCCATGCGTCGGTTGATTGGCGCTCGGAGCTGCGCCTGCTCGAATACGGGCAGCGGCTCGTGCATCGCGCGCGCAACGTGCTGGCGAGCGACACGCAGGCGCATGTCGCTGACCGTCTGTTCGATGCGTCGCTCGCGGGCGGTGCGCAGGCAAGCGGGCGGCGCATCGGCGCGCTGCGCGAAGGCGCTCGCGCCGACTGGCTCGTGCTCGATCCCGATCATCCGGCGATCGCCGAACACGACAGCGCGTCCTGGTTGTCGGGCGCGGTGTTCGCCGAGCACGGCGACACGCCGGTGCGCGACGTCTACACGGGCGGCGAGTGCGTCGTGAGCGGCCGCCGCCATCGCGACGAAGCCGTTGCGTACGCCGACTATCGCGCCGCGCTGGCGCAACTGCTGCGCTGAACGTGCAACATCCGGCGTACGCCGTCCGCGTGCGCCGGCAGACTTTTACGGTGAAGCGACATGACTGAACAACCGGCTGTATTCACGCTGAAGCAGGGCACGCTGCCGCTGCTGATCTCGATTCCGCACGCTGGCACGCATATTCCCGACGACATTGCCGCGACGATGACGCCCGACGCGCGCTTCGTCGACGATTGCGACTGGCATCTCGAGCGGCTGTACGGGTTCGCGGCGAAGCTCGGCGCATCGATCCTCGTGCCGTCGCACGCGCGTTACGTCGTCGACCTGAACCGTCCGCCCGACAACGAGAACCTGTATCCGGGGCAGGACACGACCGGGCTCGTGCCGGTCGACACGTTCGACAAGGTGCCGCTGTATCTGGCGAACGCGCTGCCCGGCAACGACGAGATCATGCGCCGTCGCGATCGCTACTGGCGTCCGTATCACGACGCGCTGCAAGGCGAGATCGCGCGCCTGAAGCGCGAGTACGGGCGCGCGCTCGTGTGGGAAGCGCATTCGATCCGCTCGCATGTGCCGCGTTTCTTCGACGGGCGCCTGCCGGACTTCAACTTCGGCACGTCGAGCGGCGCGAGCGCGGCGCCCGGCCTGGCCGAGGCGCTGGCTGCGTGCGTGAGCGCGCATGGCGGCTATACGGCCGTCGCGAACGGGCGCTTCAAGGGCGGCTACATCACGCGTCACTACGGCGTGCCCGAGACCGGCGTCGAAGCCGTGCAGCTCGAACTGTCGCAGATCACGTACATGGAAGAGGTGCGTCCGTACACATACGACGAAGCGCGCGCCGCGCAAATCGTGCCGCTGCTGCAGACGCTCGTCGAAACCGCGCTCGCGCATCGTTGAGCCATCGGCACGCGTGCGGCGGCGCGAGGCAGCCTCGCGGCGTGTCCCGCCGGCGCAGGCTGCACGCGCCGACGCAGCGCACAAAACGGCATCGACCCGCCCGGTCGATGCCGTTTTTTTTCGTCTGATCGATGTCGGATTCGACACCTGAAAATTTGACGCAATTTTCAGGTGATATAAGCTGAATGTCAGGAAGTCGTCGCGCACACACTGGTGCAGACGGCGTCGATCATCGCCGTACCGTGCCGGAATCCGTTGCGAGACATCTTGCCGACGTGTCGCCGTGCGGCATTGCCGCTCCCGTTTCATCGCGACACGTGTCCTGCCTTCATCAGTCAGTCGAGTACGATCGTGAAAGCCGCCAGCCCTACGATACGTCGGACCCGAAGTCCGTCGGCGGGCGCGCCGCATCAAGCCGGGCCCATCCGGCCTGCAGATCGCGGCACGCGCACCGCCCTTCCATGCGAGCCTCGTTTCTTCGCTGTGTTCCATCGCGGCCTGCGCCGCTTCAACCTCGTGACCGCGTACGTGTTCAGTGCCGTGCAGTGCGACGGCAGCGCGTCGTTGTTACCCTAGCGTCGTTTCACGCTTGCGCTTCGGGCCGCACCGCACGTTGCCGTACCGATCGCACGGCAGCATCGCGCATGGGCGCGTGCCGCGCCGGCGCGGGTTTTCCTCGTCCTGCGCGCAGGCATACGTCGCGCGCTTACCGCGGAGGCGACGATGCGCGCGCGCCCGATCGTAGCCGTCACCGCCGATCGCATCATGCGCGGCGCCCATCCGAACCACACGGCAGGCGAGAAGTACCTCGTCGCGCTCGTCGACGGCGCCGGCGCGCTGGCGTTCGTGCTGCCCGCGCTCGGCGCGCGGCAGCCCGCCGATGCGATCGTCGCGTCGATCGACGGGCTGCTGCTGACCGGCAGCTATTCGAACGTCGAGCCGCATCATTACGGCGGTCCGGCCAGCACGCCCGACACGCTGCACGATCCCGCGCGCGATGCGACCGCGTTGCCGCTTATCCGCGCGTCGATCGACGCGGGCGTGCCCGTGCTCGCGATCTGCCGCGGCATGCAGGAGCTGAACGTCGCCTATGGCGGCACGCTGCATCAGCGGCTGCATGTGAGCCCGGGTTTCGACGATCACCGCGAGCGCATGGGCGCCCCCCTCGAGCGGCAGTACGGCCCTGCACACCGTGTGCAGCTTGCGCCGGGCGGGCTGTTGCAACGCGTGGCGCGCGGTGCGCACGACGCGATGGTCAATTCGCTGCACGACCAGGGCATCGCGCGGCTCGGTGCGGGGCTCGCGATCGAGGCGAGCGCCCCCGATGACCTGATCGAGGCCGTCAGCGTGCGCGGCGCGCGCGCGTTCGTGCTCGGCGTGCAGTGGCATCCCGAATGGCGTTTCGCGGAGCAACCGCTGTCGCGCGACATCTTCGCGGCATTCGGTGCGGCGTGCCGCGCGCGCATGACGCATCGCATTCATGCGGCAGGCGGCGCCATGCCGTCGCCGGCCGCATCCGACATCGACTGAACGAGGCCGATCATGCAACCCGAACTGAGCGAGTTCCTGCGTCAGCACCGCATCACGGAAGTCGAGGCGATCATTCCCGACATGGCGGGCATCGCGCGCGGCAAGATCATTCCGCGCAACAAATTCGAGTCTGGCGAATCGATGCGCCTGCCGCAGGCCGTGATGGTGCAGACCGTCACCGGCGACTATCCGGAGGACGGCACGCTGACCGGCGTGACCGATCCCGACATGGTGTGCGTGCCCGATCCGTCGACGATCTGCCTGATCCCGTGGGCCGTCGATCCGACCGCGCAGGTGATTCACGATTGCGTGCACTTCGACGGCTCGCCCGTCGAAATCTCGCCGCGCTACGTGCTGCGCCGCGTGCTGGATCTGTACAAGGCGAAGGGCTGGAGGCCGGTGGTCGCGCCCGAGCTCGAGTTCTACCTGGTCGACATGAACGCCGATCCCGATTTGCCGTTGCGTCCGCCGATCGGGCGCACTGGCCGTGCGGAAACCGGCCGCCAGTCGTATTCGATCGAGGCCGTCAACGAATTCGATCCGCTGTTCGAGGACATCTACGAATACTGCGAGATGCAGGGCCTCGATATCGAGACGCTGATTCACGAAGTCGGCGCCGCGCAGATGGAGATCAATTTCGTGCATGGCGACGCGCTGTCGCTGGCCGACCAGGTGTTCCTGTTCAAGCGCACGGTGCGCGAGGCGGCGCTGCGTCACAACATGTACGCGACGTTTATGGCCAAGCCGATGGAAAACGAGCCGGGCTCCGCGATGCATATCCACCAGAGCCTGGCCGATGCACGCACGGGGCATAACCTGTTCGCCGACGAAGGCGGTGCCGTGTCGCCGATGTTCCACAGCTATCTCGCGGGGCTGCAGAAATACACGCCCGCGCTGATGCCGATCTTCGCGCCGTACATCAACTCGTACCGCCGGCTGTCGCGCTTCATGGCCGCGCCGATCAACGTGCAGTGGGGCTACGACAACCGTACGGTCGGTTTTCGCATCCCGCAGTCGGCGCCGGTCGCGCGGCGCATCGAGAACCGGATTCCGGGTGTCGACTGCAATCCGTATCTGGCGTTCGCGGCGACGCTCGCCGCCGGCTATCTCGGCCTCACGCAGAACCTCGCACCCACCGAGCCGATCGCGTCGGACGGCTACGACCTGCCGTATCAGTTGCCGCGCAATCTGGAGGAGGGCATCTCGCTGATGGCAGCGTGCACGCCGCTCGCCGGCATTCTCGGCGACAAGTTCGTGAAGGCGTATCTGGCGTTGAAGGATACCGAGTACGAAGCGTTCTTCCGCGTGATCAGTTCGTGGGAGCGCAGGCATCTTTTGCTGCACGTATGAGCGTGCCGCATCGTCTTGCGGAGGGAACATGACCGAACGAAACGAATCCGTCGCCGCTCGGCCGACCGCCGAATACCGCGCGCTCGACGCCGCGCATCACATCCACCCGTTTTCCGACATGGGTGCGCTGAACCGCGCGGGCAGCCGCGTGATCGTGAAGGCCGACGGCGTCTACCTGTGGGACTCGGACGGCAACAAGGTGATCGACGGGATGGC
>NZ_QTPY01000038.1:0-40684 GCF_003857765.1 Burkholderia sp. Bp9016 | reverse complement strand
CCCTGCGCGGCCATCACGGCCGGGCTCGTGTAGTTTTCCGACGCGATCAGCTCGATGTGATCTTCCTGCCGGCGGTTCTCGTCCTGAATGGCAGTCCAGAGTTCCGGATCGACGTTGGCGACGGTGCTGGTAGTGCGATTGAACATGATGATTGATCAAAAGAGAGTGATGGATTGACCCTGGTAGGCCGGGCTTGCCCGGCCCCGCGAAGTCGAGCGCCGGACCGGCGCCCGATGGCATCGACAACCACGCCGCCCCGCGATGCCGGCTGAACGGTTATTCGGCATTGCCATTCCAACAGACGCAAATTCGTTCAGATAGAAGGATTGCGACATTCCGCTAGGACGCATCGCGCGGCGCACCGGCCAAGAAAAATCGAAGGTCCGCATCGCTGCGGAACCTTCGACAGAACCGGTCGTTCCTGGAGAGGCCGTGCCCGACCGGCGGCTTCTTGCGAATATCGGGGCCTAAACAGCGGAGAAACAGTTGTCGACGAACAGTTGAGTGCCGTTGACGAAGCTCGATTCGTCGGAGGCCAGGAACAGCGCGGCGGCGGCCACCTCCGACGGCTCACACAGCCGGCCTTGCTGCACCGCGATAGCTGCTTCGGTTGCGTCCACGCCCATCGCCTGCAGGTCCTTCAGCTCGCGCATCCCGTGCGGCGTGCGGATGAAACCGGGTGCGAGCGCGTTGCAGCGGATGCCGCGGTCGCGGTATTCGACGGCGATCGCCCGCGCGAACATGTGGCATGCCCCCTTGGTCGCGTCGTACAGCACTTCGCCGGGTGTCGCGCAGACGGCCGAGATCGACGACGTGCAGACGATGCTGCCGCGCCCTTGTTCCAGCATCTGCGGCAGCACCGCCTTCGTCATCAGGAACATGCTCTTCACGTTCACGCCCATCAGCCAGTCCCATTCCGACTCCTCGATATCGAGGAACGGTTTGACGATCAGCGTGCCCGCATGATTGAACAGGATGTCCGCATTGCCGTACTGCCGGCGCGCCGCATCGACCGCCATCCGCACGTCCGCCTGCTTCGACACGTCGGCGCCGAGGCCGATCGCCTGCAGGCCGGTATCGCGCAGCCGCGACGCAAGCGCTTCGGCCGCATCACCGTCGCGGTCGACGATCGCCACCTTCGCGCCCTGCGCGGCGAACAGTTCCGACGCGGCGCCGCCGCATCCGCCCGCGCCACCACTCACGATGGCGACCTTGCCGGCCAGGCGACCGTCAATCTTGGCATTCATACTTCGTTCTCCAGTCTGGTTCGTCCGGACCGCTCAGCTGAACAGCGTCCGAAGATGATCGTTGAGAAAATGGCCTTCGGGGTCGATGCTGCGGCGCAGTTCGCGGAACGCTTCGGCTTTCGGGAACCAGCGGTCCACGTCGTCGCGGTTCGTGAAGTGCAGCTTGCCCCAGTGCGGTCGCGAGCCATAGTCGCGCAGGATGTCGTCGACATCCTTCAGGAACGGCCAGTAGTCGACGCCGTTCGGACCGCCCGAGCACGAGATGGTCACGCTGTCCTGGTTGTGGAACGGGCTGATCCACGCCGGGTCGCCCTTCGTGAAGCGATACTCGACCGGGAAGATGCAGTCGCGATGCTTCGTGAGGATCAGGTCGCGCACGCGGCGCAGCGCTTCCTTGCCGTGTTCGGCGGGCACCGCGTATTCGAGTTCGTGGAAGTTCGCGACGTAGTGGATCGCATAGACTTCCGAGCTGTATGCGATCTTCTCGTGCTCGCCTTCGTAGAACGTGCGCTCCTCGGTGAAGTCCATCACCTTGATTTCGCACACGTCGTAGTCCTTCTTCGAGTTCGACACCTTCGTGGTGTCGGGCAGGCAGTACAGGTCGCGGCTTTCGGACGTCGGGCACCAGAAGAACCCGAAATGCCGGTGCTTCGCCGCGAGGTCGTCGTACTTTTCCATCAGTGCCTCGAAGTCCTCGCGCCACACACGGTCGTGCAGCCAGAACGCGTCGGTCACCTGCAGCGTGAGTTCCGAGACCACGCCGAACATGCCGATGTTCACCTGCGTCGCGTGCAGCAGGTCGAGGTCCTGCTTGTCGCTCACTTCCATGATCGAGCCGTCGGGGCGAACGATCCGCATCCCGACGACCTGCGACGACAGGTTGCTCAATGTCGTCCCCGTGCCGTGCGTGCCGGTTGCGAGCGCACCGGCGATGGCCTGCGAATCGATGTCGCCCTGGTTGACGAGCGAGAAGCCGATTTCCTTCAGATGACGCGTCACCGCGTTGAGCCGCGTGCCGGCCTTCACCGTGACGCGCTTCTGCCGCTCGTCGACCGCGACGATGCCCTGATAGTCCTGCAGCGACAGCAGCAGGCCGCTTGTCGCGACGACCGGGGTGAACGAATGTCCCGATCCCGAGCATCGGACGTGCTTGCCCTGGCTCGTCGCGGCGTGCACCAGCCCGGCAATCTCGGCCTCGCTGGCCGGCGACGCCATGTGCGCGGCGACGCACGACTGATTGCCCACCCAGTTCCGCCAGAATCCACCACGTGGAAGCTCCATCAATGTCTCTCCAGAAGTGTGCTGCCGGTACTGCACCGGCAGGCGGGTTCGGTTCGTCCGGCAGCGAAGCCGAGATGCTCGCTGGCCGGCGCGATGCGTTGCGTTACGTTGTGTCGCGTTCGTACCAAAGGTATTTCGCCGGCCGCCTTTTCACTATCGGATTTCGGCAAGCGAGGGTTTCCACGGGGAATCGGGCCGCCAGGCTTTTTGACCGGCGCGCCGAGCGGCTACAATGAATCGACCCGGCCCGCCCCTTCCTCCCCGATGACGCCGTCTGCCGATCCGAGCGATTTCTCCGACACCCCGTTGTTCGCACGAACGGTGGCGTTCTGCGCGTTCACCGACGTGGAGGAACAGGCGCGGATCTTCGACGGCTGGGATCTCAACTACACGCAGATCTCGGGCGGCCTGTTTCATGGCTCGTCGTCGATCGTGTCGCTCGGCGGCATCCGGCTGCTGGTCGAGGATCTCGACAAGGCGATCCTGCAGCAGGGCGCGGTGCCATCGGACCGTATCGCGGTGGCCGTGCCGCTGGAACTCGAAGGCCATGCGCGGATGTGCGGCGCGAAGAGCGGCCGCGACAGCCTGCACGTGTTCTCGTGCCAGCCCGAATTCGAGTTCTATTCGCCCGACCTGCACGTGCTCGTGAACGTCGAGATCGAACCCGACAAGCTGTCGACGGAGGCGATGCGCACGCTCGCCGCGTCGCTGCGCGCACGCACCTTCGCACCGCTGATCCCGATGACGCAGCAGGTTGCGGACCGCCTGCGCGACCTGCTGCGTCACACGATGGCCGCCGCCGCGAAAAGCACGCCGGTCGAGGATGTGACGACGCAGGACCGGATCGAGCTGCTCGAGCGGACGGTGCTGTATGCGATCTCCGAAGCAATGACGATACCCGCATCGGACGCGGATGCCCTCGCGACGCGACCGACGAAATACTGGTCGCTCGTCAACGCGGTGCAGGAGCGCTTGCAGGATGCGTCGACGTGCCCGCTGTCGATCGCCGAGCTATGCGTGCAGCTCGGCATCAGCCGCCGTACCGCGCAATACGCGTTCAACGACACGCTCAACCTGAACCCGATCGCGTACCTGCGCGCCGTTCGGCTGAATCACGTGCGCCGCGAACTGCGGCTCGGCGGGTCCGTGACGTCAGCTGCGACGAAGTGGGGCTTCTGGCACCTGGGCAGTTTCGCGCAGGACTATCGCGCGATGTTCGGAGAATTGCCGTCGGCGACGGCGCGGCGCTATGCGCACCGGGAAGCCTGAACCTCGATCGTGCGATGCGCGACGCATGACGCGGCGTCGCGTTGACAGTGCGCGTACTCGATAGCTTCCATGAAGAGAGCCGCGGCCGAACGCGCGCCGCGGCAAGTTGAAAACAGGTCGCCGCAGTCGGGCGGCCGGCGCCCAACCGGCACGCGCCACCCGCCCGCGCACGACCGCGCTACCCCGTCACTCCTGCTGCTCCTGCTGCGCCGCCGCCTGCCGCTGCTGGATGAACTGCTTCACATCGCTCATCGTCACGCGACCGGTGTGTTTCGTATCGATCTCGTCGAAGTGCTTCGCGACGAAACCCAGCCCGTCGCTCTGCGCCTGCGCCTTCGTCACGGCCGCGCCGTTGCTCAACACCGTATTGCCGCCGAGCCTGGCGTCGACACGCCTTTGGGCCTGCTGCTGCAACGTCGCGCCGGTCGACGGCAACACCGGGGCCACGCGGGTCGAAGGGAAGAACGGACCGTCGACGCCGCGCCCGCCTTGGGGCAGCTTCACGGGCGCCACCGCCTGCGGCGGCAACGCATAGGCGCTGCTCGTCACGGCGCCGACGACGATCAACGGAGACATACGCCGCATCAATTGGATTAGGGACATGATCGCTCGCATTCAATGGATGAATAGAGGGTTCCTTTGACAAGGAGTCCGTCGCTTACGGTGCCGTCGCCAGCGTCGTCGCAGCCGTCGCGCCCGGCATGCTGCCGGTGGGCGTGCCGGCCGGGTTCTCGTCCGGCCACGGCGGCGGCAGCGTGCGCAGCGTCAGCGCGGTCGGAATCCGGCGGCCCTGGTAGAACGTCTTCAGGTCGCGCTTCATCTGCGGACGTGCCACATCATCCAGATAAATCATATGCCCGCCCTGGAAGAAGTTCACTTGCAGCTTCGGGTTCAGGCCCTTCACCGTCTGCAGCCGCGCGAGTTGCTTCTCCGTGTTGAAGAACGGCGTCGCCAGATCGTGGAAGCCGTTTTCCGCGAGCACCTGCAGCTTCGGATTCAACTGCAGCGCGCCGAGCAGATCGGGGATCGTGTCGGGCATCGGCTGGCCGTCATGCGAGAAGTCCCACAGGCCGATGATGTTGTCGTTCAACGGCACGTAGGTCGCGTTCGGCGCGGTGTAGCCCAGGTAATCGGGCATCTGCGTCGCGAGCGCGTTCGTGAACGGCTGCGAGATCAGGATGTCCGACGGATCGCCGTCCGTTTGCAGCCGCGGATCGGCGTTCGGCAACGACACGCGTCCGTCGTACCGGCCGATCGTCGTGCCGGGCAGCAGGCTCGAGCCGAACGGATTCGCGTTGAAGTAGCCGCGCAGCGCCTGCAGCGTCATGCTCGACGGCAACGACCAGAGCTTCAGCGTCGCATCGCTCGGGAAGACCGGCGTTCCGAGCGCATCCGGAATGCCGAGCTGGCTCAACACCCACGACTGCGAGTACTTCTGCAACTGGTTGTAGATCAGCGTCGTGAACAACTCGGTCTGTAGTGCATACAGATCCTGGTTGACCGGCGCCGGCGACACCTGGTTGAAGTATGCCGCGACCGCCGCATAGCCGGGCAGATAGCCGGCCACGGTATCGGTATCGAGCAGCAGCCCTTCGGTCGACTGCGTGATCGCCACCGCCTCCGTTGCGTCCGCGAAGTAGTTCAGGATCGACGATTGCAGCACGATCCCCGTCAGGTGCACGCCGGCCGATTCGAGCGCCAGTGCGAGCATGTCGGTACGCGGCGTGCCGTACGACTCGCCGTACAGGTAGATCGGCGACGCACCGCGGCTGTTGACGTTCAGGTAGCGCTGGATGAAGTCGCGCATGATGTTGACGTCCGCATCCGAACCCCAGTACTTCTGGTTGGTGTTCGGCGCTACCGCTTCCGACAGCCCGGTTCCCGGCGGGTCGATGAACACGAGGTCGGTCGTGTCGATCAGGCTTTCGGCGTTGTCGACGAGCGGATAGTTCGGCCAGTTGTTGCCGAACAGCGGATCGGGCGTGGCGACGCGCGTCGGCGCGAACGAGCCAAGCCGCAGCCAGATCGACGACGAGCCGGGGCCGCCGTTATAGACGAACGTGACGGGGCGCGGCTTGCCGTTCGTGCTCGGCGCGGTGTACGCGACGTACGACATCGACGCTTCCGCATTGCCGCTCGCGTCCTGCGCGGTCAGGTGGCCGGTGGTCGTCGTGTAGTTGACCGTCGTGCCGCCGGACTTCCACTGGTAATGCATCACGGCCGCCTTCTCCGAAACCTGCGCGGCCGTGAGACTGTCGGTCGCGTTCATCGAATAGGCGACAGGGTCGACGTAAGGCTGATTGGCCGACGGCGTCTGGCTGCCGGCCGCCTGCGCGCTCGCCTGCTGGCTGGCGGCGGTCTGCGCGAGACTCGACGCGCCGACGGACGACGAATCGTCTCCGCCGCAGCCCGCGAGTGCCAGCGTGATGACGGTCAATGCGCCTAGCCCGGCCAGCCGGCCGCGACGTTCGCGGCGACTGCCGGTCCTGCTCCTGTCTGGTTTCATGCCTCTATCCTTGTGTTGAGTCGGATACCGCTTCACACAGGCCGCCATCGCCGGCGCGAAACACGCAGGCGTACCCGCCACTCGCGTTGCACGGTCGGCAGACGGCGGTTGGGGATGGGACTTCTTCGAGAGACCGAACTTGATACAGACACAGCAAACTGCTGGCGGAGAATGATGCGTGGACGCCGCCCCCTTGCAGTTCTGACGACTTTTTTATTACCAAAATTTACGACATGACAAAAATAGGCGGTGCTGCGCCGCGTTGTCAAAGATCATTCCGACATTAAAAATTCTCTTATGATGCAAACGGCGGCCAGTGTATTGAATTTGAAAGAAAAACGATTGTTCGAATCAGATACGTCATATCCGAGCCATTCGCCGGGATTCACGTGCTTTCCTGCCCGCTGCGCGATGCGTTGCGAGCCTTGACGCCACATGGACATGTGCATCGAATCGCACCGTCTTTCTTTCATTTTAATTATCGCAATTCGATTGGCGCGGCACGGCGAATAAAATTCATCGCCATCCACAAAATACCGATTCGAATAATTCACCGAATCGAAATGCGGAATTATTTACATGTAATCCGAATAAATCGGCCGTCCGGTCCGGACGGCACCGATATGCAATGCGCGCGGTATTGCAATGGAAAAGCCGTCATTCGTTCCGCGCATTCCGGATCGCACTCGGGCAATCGCGCGTCGGACACGTGAAGCGTGGGGAGAGGCGCCGCGCGAGCGGCAGTGCGCGGCGCCGGCCATGCCGGCTATCTGCTCGTGACGGCGACACGCCGAATGTGCTGAATTCCGCCGAGCGTCTATGGACGCATCAGGACGCGCTCGATCGCGCGTCGGCCTGCAGCACCTGCTGCACGGCCGGCCGTGCCCTCACCCGCTCGTACCACCCGCGCAGGTTCGCATGCCGGCTCAGGTCGATGTCCGCGTTGTACACCGAGCGCATCCAGTCGGCCTTGCCCCAGCCCGTCAGCGCGAACAGATACGCATCGGCGATCGTAAACGTCTCGCCCGTGAGGTACGGGCTGCCGTCGAGTTGCCGGTCGATCCACGCGAAGCGGCCGTCGAGTTTCTGCCGCGCCGGCTCGACGTATTGCCCTGCCTGCACGGCATACAGCAGCGGAATGAAACCCTTGTGGATTTCGGTGCCGAGGAAGTTCAGCCATTCCATCAGCCGGTAGCGGGCGAGCGTGCCGTACGCGGGCGCGAGCCCTGCTTCCGGGCGTCGATCCGCGAGATACTGCGCAATCACCGGGCCTTCGCGCAGCATCGTGCCGTCGTCGAGTTCGAGCAACGGCACGTAGCCGAGTGCGTTGACGTCGTAGTAGTCGCGGCCGTCGTCGATCCGATGCTTGCGCGCATCGACCGTGACGATCCGCGCATCGAGATCCGCTTCGCGCAGCACGATGCGAATCGCCTGCGAACAGCTGCCGGGAGCGTGGTAGAGCTTCATGCGTTTCCTTCGTTGGAGGTTCGTATCTCGATTCGCCGCGACGCGGGCGCTAATATCTCGCATCGACGCAGCAATGAGAAGACGGCAGTCGTTTGTGCCGTAGTCACAAAAAAGTTACCGACCAGGGTCAGCAGCATGAAAACGAGTGCGACAGGATGTTCCGTGGAAGAAGCGATGCGCATGCTCGGCGGTCGCTGGCGGCTGCTGCTCGTGTCGTACCTGCTCGACGGGCCGAAGCGCTTCAGCGACCTGCGCCGCGACATGCCGGGCATCTCGCAGCGGATGCTGACGCTCGATCTGCGCGCGCTCGAAGACGCCGGCTTCGTGCGGCGCACCGTGTATCCGGAAGTGCCGGTGCGCGTCGAGTACGATCTGACCGCGGGCGGCGACCGGCTGCGGCCCGTCGTCGAAGTCATGCGCGAATTCGGGCTGTGGCTGAAGGCGCGCGATGCGCAATGCGATGCGCGCGCGACGCCCGACGCGATCGAAGCCGAAGCCGGCCAGTCCCGATAACCCCCACGCCTGGAGACACATCATGGAACTACACGCCACCGTCGGCGCGGCCACGTCCGACATCGACGACGATGAAAGCTGCGCGAACATCTATTGCCACGACGCGCGGCAAGACTATTGCTTCTCGTTGCTACGCTTTCCGGAGGAGGCATCGATCGAGGTGATGGTGCACGACCAGCTCACCGCGCACGTGAAGGATCTGGCGGTACGCCTGACGGGCGACACGATCGAAGTCGAGCTCGACGAACGCACCGCCGCGCGTCTGGACGGCAATACCCGTTACGTGATCCATCTCGCGCCGGGCGAGCACGACCCCGTCGTGCTGCGTGCCGCGCTGAAGGAAATCTTCGACGGCAAGAGCGGGTATCGCGACGACAGCGCAAGCGCGTAAGCCCGCCATTCCCTCCACGCGTCGGCACGCCGTTCATGACACCCATCTCGCGAATCCAACCGTTTCTCCGCCGCTGCGCGCTGCTGGTCGCGTGCTGCGCGTCGATTGCCGCCGCGCATGCGGCCAAACCGCTGCTCACGTTCAAGGTCGACGACATCGTCACGGCCCGCGTCGAACGTGCGGATGGCACACGCGTCACGATCCGCTTCCTGCCGAGCGGGAAAACACAGACGCTCGACGTCGGCGTAACCGACGAGGAAGGCCATTACCGGCTCGCGTCGGACGACTACAACTTCGACGGCCACCGCGATCTCGCCGCGCACGCGCTGCTCGGGATGGTCAACGAGAGCTACGGCATCTTTCTGTACGACGCCGCACGCCAGCAGTTCGAGCCGCTGAAAATGCCGGCGGCCGACATGCCGCACGGCAACTGCGACGATCTGATCAACATCCAGGCGAAACCGAAGGAGCGCACGCTGTACAGCTCATGCCGCGGCGGCCCGATCTGGTACACCGATGCGTATCGTTTCGACGGCAATGGCCGGATGTATCTCTATCAGGCAAGCGAAGCGATTCCCGACGACCTTCGCGACCTGCTCGACGGCGACTCGGGCCCGTCGTCAATGCTGCTGACCTACGACGAGCACGGCAAGCGCGTCTCGCGCCGCCCCGAAGCGTACGGCGGCGGCAAGATCACGTTCAAGGTGCGCCCGGCGCGCCTGCCGCTGCACGACGTGATGAACGATGCGCCGACGCGCCGCTACGTCGTCGCGGGCGATACGCTGGAACTGGTCGATGCGAGTGCCGATTTCCAGTGGCTGAAGGTGCTATACCGCAATCCGCGCGGCGGCACGACGCAGGGGTGGGTCGCGGCGAAGGAAGCGACCCGCTAGTTTTCCGGACAGGTCCGGACGAGGCCATCGCCAAAGGTATTCAGGGATCTTCCATGTGGGCTGCATCTTCGCCAACGAAGTGGTGCGTCTGCGTCGCCACCATCGCAATTGCTGCGAGCGCATTCGCCGGCACCGACGCGCCTGCGTCGGTCAGGCTATCCAGCGGGCACGAACTGCAACAGGACGGAAAACGCCTGGTGGAGATCGATGCCGCGCATCACCGCACGACCATCGTTCGCTTGCCAGCGGCACTGCGTCGGGCCGTCGCGTCGGCGTCGAGCATCGGCTTCCCGTCGGCGAGCTCGAAAGTCGTCGACGGCAAGGAGTTCGTCCTGATCGTCGTCAATCAATCGTCGAGCGACAACCCGACGGGTTACTGCGGCGCCGGCGAGGAAGGCACGCTGTACACGCTTCAGGTCAGCGGTAACGTCGCGACCTCGCGCTACGCGATGCCGGTGCAAAGCTGCCTGCACGACATATCGCTCGACACCGACGTGAACAACCGGTCGCCCTATCGCGCGATCGAGTGGCGCGACGATCCGCCGGGTTTCAGAATTGCGTGGACCTACATCGGCCACGCGGGCCCCGTGACCCGCGAATACCGCTACGACGGCACCACGTTCGTCGAACGCGGCAAGTAGCGCGCGGCAGTCCGGATCGCAAAATCCGGCGCTTTCGCACAGCTTTCCCACATATTGAGCGCGATGAATCCCATTAATAGGGATACCTGTTCAAATGTTGACGCACCTCGCTCCACGGCTCTAACGTTCGCCCCAATGCCATTGGATACGGCCGCCCCGCCGCGCGGGTGCAGGCCGACACAGAACAGAGGAGACGACCGTGGCCCAATCCGCGTCACGCACCCACGCCAACCCGCCGGAGCAGCCGCGCACGCGCGGCGACACCGCCCGCGATTCCGCCGCCCGCACGGCCGCGGCCGCTTCTACCGTGCCGCCGAGCCGCAAGCGCCTGCTGATCCTGATCCTGCTGTTCGTCACGGTCGTGATCAACTATCTCGACCGCAGCAACCTGTCGATCGCCGCGCCCGCACTGTTCAAGGAACTGAACATCGATCCGGTTCGCGCGGGCCTCGTGTTCTCCGCGTTCGGCTGGACCTATGCATTGATGCAGATCCCCGGCGGCTGGCTCGTCGACAAGGTGTCGCCGCGCGTGCTGTATGCCGGCGCGCTCGCCCTGTGGTCGGCCGCGACGCTGTTGCTCGGCTTCGCCGGTTCGTTCGTCGGACTGATCGTGTTGCGTCTCGCGGTGGGCGCGCTCGAAGCGCCGGCCTACCCGATCAACAACCGCGTGGTGACGACGTGGTTCCCGACCCGCGAGCGCGCCAGCGCGATCGGCGGCTATACGTCCGGGCAGTTCGTCGGCCTCGCATTCCTCACGCCCGTGCTCGCGTGGCTGCAGGTGCATCTCGGCTGGCACATGGTGTTCGTCGCGACGGGCGTCGCGGGCATCGTGTGGGCCGCGATCTGGTATGCGGTGTATCGCGAGCCGCGCGCGTTTCGCGGCGTCAACGCAGCCGAGATCGCACTAATCCGCGACGGCGGCGGCCTCGTCGATCTCGAGGACCGCATCGCCGCGCGCAGCGAACGCACGCCGTCGACGTGGCGCGACCTCGGCGTCGTGCTCGGGCGTCGCAAGCTGTGGGGCATCTATCTCGGACAGTTCGCGCTGAACTCGACGCTGTGGTTCTTCCTCACGTGGTTCCCGACCTACCTCGTGAAGTATCGCGGGATGGACTTCATCAAGTCGGGCTTTCTCGCGTCGCTGCCGTTTCTCGCCGCGTTCGTCGGCGTGCTGTGCTCGGGCCTGCTGTCGGACTGGCTGATGCGCCGCGGCGCATCGCAGGGCTTCGCGCGCAAGCTGCCGATCATCTCGGGGCTGCTGATCTCGACCTGCATCATCGGTGCGAACTACGTGAGCTCGACCGGCTGGGTAATCGCGTTCATGACGATCGCGTTCTTCGGCAACGGCTTCGCGTCGATCACATGGTCGCTCGTGTCGGGGCTCGCGCCCGCGCGGCTGCTCGGCCTCACGGGCGGCATGTTCAACCTGATCGGCAACCTGTCCGCGATCGCGACGCCGATCGTGATCGGGCTGCTCGTCGACGGCGCCGACTTCTCGCGCGCGATCACCTACATCGCCGCGATGGCGCTCGCCGGCAGCCTGTCGTACGGGCTGCTGGTCGGCAAGGTCGAGCGCATCGACGCCTGAGTGCAAACCGGCGCGGCACGCGCGTGCCGCACCGGTTTGCCCGCCATCCTCGAATCAGAACCGCAGGAACCCGTCGCGCGCAAGGTCGTGCGGATTGCCCGCCGCGTAGTCGAGCGCGCATGCGTCGGTATCGATGCCGACCGTCAGCAGCGTTTCCCAGCGTTCGGTGTCCGGCATCGACAGGTCCGGATGGAAGCACACCACCGCCTGGTCGCCGGCCGCGCCGCACATCGCCGACGCACGCTCGCGCACGTCGGCGCTCGTCATCCCCGTCACGACGTCGTTCAGGTGCGCGAAACGCTCGCGCGTCGTCGAGCTGTCCGGCATGCATTCGCCGCCGCTCAACGCACGATCGAGAAAGTGGTTCGTATGCAGCAGCCAGCCGTCCGGACGCGGCACGACCACACCGACGCCCGACGGGCTCAGCTCGATGCTCGCCGCACGCGGATGCCCGTCCTGTCGCGTGAACACCGTCAGCACCGTCGACGCGCTCACGTGCGCGCTGCGGGCGAGGTCGATCGCGTCCCGTACCGTCGTCGCTTCTTCGAGCATGCGCCGCGCGATCGCGTGCACCGGCACGCCCGCACTGTCGTTATCGCTCGCGTGGTGCAGGATGTTGAAGTGCAGCCCCAGCCCCGCGCTGTTCACGCCGAGCTTCGCGAGCATCCCGAATTCGGAGAACAGCTTCACGGTGCGGCCGTGCTGCGTGCCGAACTGCATCAGCAAACCTTGCGGCGCGAGGCTGTCGTGCCAGTCCCATGTCTGCAGCGTACGCGGCGCGTCGGGGCCGGCCGGTGCGTAGACGGTCGTCGAGCATTCGCCTTCGGCCGATGCAGGCGCCGTGGCGAGAATCTCGGTGCGCGCGTTCAGGCACGCGAGTTGCCAGCGCGGCAGGTCGACGCCGTCCGCGATCGCATCGATCTCGTCGGCCAGCGCGGGGCACCATGCCCGGAGCGACGCGAGGCTCGCCTCGCCGATCGCCCGCGCGCGCCGCGGCTCGATGCCGAGCTTCGGAAAGAACGCGAGGTAGCGCGCGACCGTCTCGCGAATCTCCGCCGCGAACTGCTCGCCGATGCGGCGGCCGCGCTCGCGCGGATCGGTGAGGTCGGTCGCGAAAGTGTGCAGCTTCAAGATGAATTCTCCTGGGTTGAATGGGATCCGGGCACATCCGGCCCGGACCGGGTTGCCTCGCGCGGCGACGGCAAGCGATGGCAGGCGATGGCCGCGATCAGAACGCGTAGATGAACTGCATCCCGGCCAGGTCGTTGCTGCGCCCGTAGGTGCCGTTGCTCCTCAGGAACACCGGATGGTTCGCCGCGTCGTGGCGATACTCGACCTTCACGGTGATTTGCTGCGTCGGATAGAACAGCAGGTCGGCCGTGATCGCATAGCGCTGCGCGCCCTTGCACTCGGTGCCGTTCGTCGCCGAGCCCTGGAAGCACGACGGATCGATGCCGAAGCCGCTCGACCCATTCACCGACGGATTGCCGCCCGCGAGCCCGTACTGGATATTCGTGCCGCCGCCGCCGTTTGCCGTGTTGTTCAGGTAGTCGAAGCGCAGCGTCGCGCCCATCCGGCCGACCCACGCCGATGTCCACTTCGTATGGCCGAGCAGCGACATCCCGTACCAGCGCGCGGTGCCGCCGTTCCAGGCGCCCTTCTGCAGCTCGCCGTAGTCGACCTGCGCGTTGATCTGCGTCTTGTCGTGCGTATAGGTCATGTCGGCTTCCACGTACTTGTAGAAACCCGTCGGCGACGATCCGTTGCACTGGTAGCCGTAGCCGCCCGCATCCGCGCACGGCGAGAACAGCGACTGCCGTCCGAGCATGCCGGAAATCCCGAAGTCGAATGCGGTCGACGTCGCGTTGTCGAAGCGCGCGGTGAGGGTCGGCGTCCAGTTGGTCTTGGTCGTGTTGTTCGCCGCGTTCGCGATCGCGCCGGCCGTGCGCAGCACCTCGTTGCCGACGATCACCTGCCAGAAGCGCGTCATCGCGTCGTTCGAGCCCTTCAGCCCGATGCCGACCAGGTTGCCCGGTTCGCTGAAGTCGTACAGCAAACCATGCGTGAGCGTGAGCATCTGGTTCGACGGCTGCACTTCGTAGCCGGCGAGGCTCGTCATCATCCCGGCCTCGAAGGTCTTCGTCGTGCCGAGCGGCACGTTGACCTGCGCCTGCGTGACGATGTTGTTGCCGATGCCGCCGTGCGCGTTGCTGAACACGTTGCCGAAGCCGCGGTTCGGCTGGATCACGATCTCCGCCGACGGCGCCATCGGGCCGACGCCAAAGGTCTTCTTGATGTCGAGGTAGACGTCGCCGATCGTGCTGTTGAAGTAGTCGTACGCGCCCGGATCGTGGTTCAGGAACTGGAACCCGGACGTGCGCTGCGCGCGGTTGAACAGGTACACCGGATCGACGTAGCCGGTGACGCTCAGGCCCGCGAGCGGGCCGGTCGTCGCGGCCTCCTGCAGCGAGTCGACCTTCAGCGACGCGTTCGCGATCTGCTCGCGCATCTGCTGCAGGTCGTCGTTCGTGAACGCGGGCGCGGAATCCGCTGCCGGGGTGGCGGCCGCTGCCGTGTCGATCGTGCCGATCGGCGCGCCGCCTGCCGATGCCGACCCTGCGGTTGCCGGCGCCTTCGACGCGAGCATGCTCGCGCGCAGCTCGCTCACCTGCTGCTGCAGCGCGGCGACCTGCGCCTGCAGCGCCTTCATCTTGCCGGAGTCGGTCGCGTCGCGCGGCGTGTGTGCAAATGCCGATGCCGCTTCGAACGCGAGCAGGCACAGCACCGTCATATGTTTGATTTTCATGTCGTGTGGGAATCGTCGGGACGAGCGCGCCCCCGCCCGCCGCGAAGGGCGGCGGGACGCGCGCAAACGAAAACGGGGAACGGGGCCGGCTTACTCGGTCTTCAGCTTGGTCCAGAGCCGGTTCTGCAGGCGCATCAGCTCGGGTGGAACCGGCTTGCTGAGGCTCAGCTTGCGGATCACGTCGGCCGGCGGGAACACGGCCGGATCGCTCGTCACTTCCGCGCGCACGAGATGCTTCGACGACGGTACCGCGGACGGATACGACGTGTCGTTGGTCAGGTTCGCGCTCTCCTTCTCCGACAGCACGAAGTTGACGAACTTCTGCGCGGCGTCCGGGTGCGGTGCGTCCTTCGGGATCGCCATCATGTCGAACCACATCGCGCTGCCTTCGCTCGGGATCACGTACTTGATGTGATACGGCTTCTTCGCGGCCGCCGCGGCGATGCGCGCGGAGTTCACGTCGCCCGACCAGCCGAGCGCGAGACAGATGTCGCCGCCCGCGAGATCGTTGATGTAGCTCGTCGAGTTGAACTGGGTGATGTACGGCCGCACCGTCTTGAGCAGCTCGTACGCGGCCTGGTAGTCGGCCGGGTTCGTCGTGTTCGGATCCTTCTTCAGATAGACGAACGCCATCCCGAACGCGTCGACCGGCGAATCGATCACCGACACGCCGCAGCTTTTCAGCTTGCTCGCGTACTTCGGATCGAACAGCAGCGACCAGCTGTCGAGCGGCGCGTCGTTGCCGAGCACGGCCTTCACCTTCTCGACGTTCATCCCGAGCCCGTCGGTGCCCCACGTCCACGGAATGCCGTACTGGTTGCCCGGATCGTCCTTCGACAGCACCTTCATGATTTCGGGATCGAGCAGCCCGTAGTTCGGCACCTGGGCCTTGTCGATCTTCCGATAGATGCCGGCCTGCAACTGCCGCGCCCAGAAGATGTCGGACGGCACGACGACGTCGTAGCCCGACGTGCCCGACAGCAGCTTCGCCTGCAGCGTCTCGTTCGAATCGAACTCCTGGTAGACGACCTTGATGCCGGTCGCCTTCTCGAAGTTCGCGACCGTCTGCTTGCCGATCGAGTTGCCCCAGTTGTACACGTTGACGACATCCGCCGCGTGCGCGGACGGCGCCCCGAACCACGCAAGCCCGCCGAGCGCGAGCGCCGCGCATGCCGTTCGCAGCGTGTTGTTCCAGTCTCCTGCCATGTTTTCCTCCGTCGATATCGTGGTCCGTTCGTCGCGAACGGTGTTTCGTTCGGTCAGGAAAATGTAGCCAGAGGAAATTGGCCGGTCTGCCCTGCCAACAGGGGGACACGCTACACAATCGGCATGCGGCGCAAGCGGTTTGAAAGCGATTCCGTCACCGCTTCGCCGCCACCTCGCCGCCGCTTCCGCCCCCGCTCAGTGAGCGACGATGCCCGTGCGCGCGCCGAAATCCTCGCCCACGTGCGTCACGCCGCCGCCCATCATCGTCAGCGCGACGTCGATGCGACCGATGTCGTACTGGCCGACCTCGAACAGGTCGCTCTCGAGCACGACCAGATCCGCGCGCTTGCCGGGCGTCAGCGAACCGACCTCGTGCTCCATCCCGAGCTGGTACGCGCCGTGGATCGTGTACGCGGCGATCAGTTGCGGAATGCTCAGGCGCTCGGCAATGTCCGGGAACACCGGCGCATCGGGCTCGCCCGCGAGCTGGCGCGTGTGGCCCGATTCGATGTGTTCGAGCGGCTTGTGCTGGCAGCGGCACTGGCACGCGAGGCCGTCCATCCCGATCGACACCGTCACGCCCGCCTCGACGAACGTGCGGAACTTGTACATGTTGCTCCAGCGCTCGTGGCCGTAGTGATCGCGCAACTGCTCGGTGTATGCGTCGACCACGCCCCATTGCAGCTGCGTATTCGCCATCACGCCCGCGCGGCGGAAGCGCGGAATGTCGTCCGGATGCGTGAGGAACGCGTGCGTGATCACGTGGCGGCGATCGCGCGGCGGGTTGTCCCGGTTGACCGTTTCGAAGCCCTCCAGCGCCATCCGCACGGCCGCGTCGCCCACGCAGTGGACCATCACGTTCGCGTTCGCGCGATCGGCTTCGACGAGGTAGCGGTTGAACGTGTCGGCCGGCATCGTCGGCGCACCGCAGGTGTCGGGACGGTCCGCGTACGGCTCCAGCAGATACGCGGTGTGGTTCGCCTCGGTGCCGTCGAGGAACAACTTCAGCGCGCGCGCCTTCACGAGCGGCGAATCGTATTGCTCGCGATATTTCACCAACGTGCCGACCGGATCGTCGATCTCGCCGATCACCGCGACGCTGCCGACCACGCGCAGCTTCAGGTCGCCCGCGCGCTCCATCGTCTGCAGCGTCTCGTACAGCAGCGACTGGTCGCCGCTCGCATCGAAGAAGCCCGCATCGAACACGGTCGTCACACCGGCCGCGCACAGCTTCTTCTGCCACGGCGGAATCGACTTCAGGTACAGGTCGATGCCGGTCGGCAGCAGCCCGGCCGCACTGATCCGCTGCATCAGGATCGAATACGCGGCGCCGTCGACCACCAGCCCGGTCGGCTCGCCCGTCACCGCGTCCTTCTCGAACCAGCTCGCACCTTCCTGCACCGGTGGCGTCGACGCGTCGATGCCCGCGATCTCCAGCGCCTTCGAGTTCACCCACATCGAATGGAAGTCGGTCGACAGCAGGCACACCGGGCGATCCGCGCAGATCGCATCGAGCGTTTCCTTGCGCAGCAGTTCGGGCGAAATCGTCGCCTGCACCCAGCCCATCCCGGTGATCGCCGGCTCGTCCGGATGCGCTTCCACGTATGCGCGCAGCGCGCCGAGCACCTTCTGCGGATCCTCGTAGTTGACGAACGCCTGGAACGCGAACGCGGTCGTCTCGAAGTGCCAGTGCGATTCGACGAAGCCCGGCAGCACGAGCCGGCCGCCCGCATCGACGACTCGAGTCGTCGCGCCGACATGCGCCTGCACACCCGCGGTATCGCCGACGTAGACGATCCGGCCGTCACGCACCGCGACGGCCTGCGCCCACGGGCGGTGCGGATCGACGGTGTAGACCTTCGCGTGCGTCAGCACGAAATCCGCCGGCGCCGCGGCCGGGTGCATCGATTGATTCTGCATTGCCTGTCCTTTCCGGTTTTCGAAGTGCTTTCACTATAGGCAGACGATACGCACGGGTCTGCCCCCCCGGCGCCGGGGCTTGCGCGGAATCGGGCTGTGCGCGGCGGGTTGCTTGTCGTCAATGTGAGGACAACGCGCGACACGGGCCGCAAAATCCGGTGAATTCCCGGCAGACGCGCACGCGGGCTTCGCGTAACGTCGCGCTGTCATCCGCTCGACTCCGCCCACCATGCGACTTCTCCATCCCGATCCCGCCGCGCCAGGCCACTATCTGATCGGCGTGCGGCCCGGCTCGCTCGGCGCGACGCTGCGCGCGGTCGGCACACCCGATTTCATCGGCGCGATCACCGCGTTCGTGAACGACAGCATCGCGGCGGACGCCGTGCATCTCGAACGCTGGCGCGCCGACGCGGGCAGTGCGTCCGGTCACGTGGTCGAGTGGCTGGGCAGCGGCAGCACGCGCTATGCGGCGGACACGCTGCGCGTGATGGATGCGTACTACCAGGACTACTGCCACGTCGATCCGCTGTTCGCGCCGCTGCGCGGCAAGGCCGGCACGCTGCTCGTGCAGCGTCATATCGACGGGCTCGCGCAGGGCGACTTCCGCCGCCGGATCTTCGACGAGCCGCGCATCGCACAGGAATGCGTGCTGGTGCACGGCACCGCGCACATGCAGTACGCGCTCGGGCTCGCGCGCACCGACGGGCAGGCTGCGTTCACGACCGACGAACTGTTCCACTTCCGGCAGATGGTCGACCTGCTGTTCCCGATGTTCGAATTGCATGCGCGCTCATGCGCCGCGCGGCGGGTCGCGTCGATGTCGGCGAATGCGGTGTCGTATGCGGGTTTCGATGCGCGTCTCGAGCGGCAACAGGTGCAGCTGTCGCGCCGCGAGCACGAGATCTGCAAGCTGCTGCTGTGCGGACGTTCGGTGCCCGAGGCCGCGCAGCAGATCGACGTGAAGCTGTCGACCGCCGAGTCGTACGTGAAGCGCGCGTTCGCGAAGCTCGGCGTGCGCACGCGCCGCGAGCTGTTCGACTGGGTGATGGTGGACTGCTGACGCGAAGCGGCGCGAACGCCGCTCGCGCTAGGCGGCCAGCGCGACTGCCTTGATGTTGAACGCGCGCAGCAGGTCGTCGCAGAACGCATCGACGATCGGCTTGTCGCTCGCGCTGCGCTTCATCGCGAGATGCAGCGGCACGTCGAAGCTGAACGTCGAGCGGCCCACCGCCTTCACGAGCCCGCGCTGCTCGAACGGCTCCGCGTAATGCGCGGGCAGGTAGCCGAGGTGCCCACCCGACAGGATCAGGATCGTCGCGGCCTCGATGCTGTCCGCGCTCGCGGTCACGCGCCGCTCCGGCAGCGGATACTGCTCCTCCGGCACCGGATAGGTGCGCCATACCCAGTCGTGCGCCTGCAGATCGTCGGCCGACACCGGCCGCGACGCATGAAACAGCGGATGCCCGCGCCCGCAGTAGACCACCTGTTCCTCGGTAAACAGCGGCGTGTAGTCGAGCCCCGGCACGCGATGCCAGAAATACCCGATCGCAAGATCGAGCTGATTGTTGACCAGACTTTCCTCGAGCTCCTGCGGCGACGCGACCTTCATCGCGAACGTGACGGCCTGGTCGCGCTTGCGGAACGCGCCGATCGCGTCGGCGAGGCGCGCATTCTCGACGAGCGGCGCCTGGCCGATCAGCCCGATCGACAGCGTGCCGACCAGCTTGCGGTCGATGTCGCGCACGCGCGCGACGAACTCGGAGGTCGCCGCGACCAGCGTACGCGCGGTCGCCGCGAAGCGCTCGCCCTTCGACGTCAGGCGAAAGCCGCCACGGCCGCGATCGCACAGCTTGAAGCCGACGCGCGCTTCGAGCGCGGACAGCTGCGTGCTGATGGTCGACTGCCGCACGCCGAGCGACGCCTCGGCAGCCGTGATGCCGCGTGCGTCGACGACGGCCAGAAAGACCCGGATGAGCCGGAGATCGAGATCGGTGGTATTCGAAAACATGCTTCAAGCCGCTGCGCATGCGCGCGTTGCCGGGCCGGCACGGCACGACGCGCATCGCGCGCCCCGCCGGCCGCCTTCGCCGATGAACCGAATCGGTCGCGCGCCGCCATCGGCAGCGACGCGCGCCGCGTCCGTCACTCGGGTGTCGCCGCGAGTGCGCGCTCCATGCCGAACACCGCGGGCCGCAGCCGCACGTAGCAGAGGAACGCCACCGCGCACAACACGATCGCCGCGATCAGCGCCGACTGCGTGCCGACGCGCTCGATCAGCGAGCCGCCCGCGACCGAGCCGACGCCGTAGCCGAGCGCGACACAGCCCGGCGACAACGCGGCCGACTTGCCGATCAGGTCGTACTGCGGGATCGTCGCGTAGATCAGCAGCGCGCCGCCCGTCCAGCAGCCGATGAACACGATCGCACCGAGCGTGAAGGTCGCAACCGACGCCGGCATTGCGAGCAGCACGGCGGCGACCGCGCAGCCGCCGAGATTCGCGAGCGTCCAGCGGCGCAGCCCCGCGCCGGCGCCGAGCTTCGGCATCGCCGCGCAGATCACGAGGCTCGCGACGTTCGCGACGCCGAGCACGAGCGAGACCGCCTTGCCGCTCAGGCCCGCATCGGTGCCGATCTTCTCGAGGAAGGTCCACACGACGCCCACGCCGCCGTACAGCGCGAGCTGCGCGCACAGCACCAGCATCGCGCCCTTGCGGTCGATGCCGCCGCTCGCGCCGTCCGGCATCGGCGCCGCCAGCGTCTCGCCGCGACGAAACAGCGGCGTCGCGAGCACGAACGCGCCGAGCACCGTCGCGACGAAACCGAACACGCCGTGCGCGCCCCACGTGTCGCTCAGCATCGGGAAGATGGTCGCAAGCAGCACCATGCTCCACAGCACCTGCCCCATCAGCATCATCCCGAGATTGCGCTCCGGCGCACGCGAATACGACAGGTAGCGCAGCGCGATGCCGTTCAGCCCGCCCGAGCCGACGCCCGCGACGAACTGCAGCGCCGAATACGCGACGAGCCCGTGCGTCGCGAGCGTGCCGAGGTTCGCGCCGGCCGCGAGCGCGACCGCCGCCGCGAGCACGAGCCGCACCGGCTGGCGGCCGAGCACGAACGCGACGAGCAGCGTGCCGGTCGATTCGCCGAGCACCTCGACGAAGCTCGACAGCCCGAGCGCCGCTTCACCGAAGCCCCAATGACGTTCGACCTGCCCGACGATCGCGGGCAGGCCGAGAAATACCGTCGGCCCGAGAATGCCGAGCAGCAGCATCACGACGACGAACAGCGCGCTTTCCTGTCGCGCTTCACCCTGCAGATTCACACCAGTCATTCCGTGTCTCTCTCCGTGTCCGCGGTGCGGACCGTCCCCTCGAGGGGTTGTTGTCGTGCGGCGGCCGGACCCGCGCCGCCGCGGCGCTTACATCGGGAAGCCCATCGCCTTGATGCCGTTGATCCACGCGCGCTTCCAGCCGCCCTCTTCATCTGCGCCGTCGAACGCATGAAACGTGATCTTCGCGGCGACCCAGCGCATCGGTTCGGGCGGGATGTAGCTCGGGCTCTGGTTCGCGATGTCGAGCTTGCGCTCGGGACTGTCGCGATCGAACAGGATGTTCAGGCCCATGAACGCGCCGAACCGGCTTGCCGCGACGCCGAAGCCCGTATAGCCGGCAACGAACACGGCCTTGTCGCCAAGATAGCGCTTCGCGAACACCGAGCCACGCGAGCAGTAGTCGATCGGGCCGCCCCACGCGTGCGAGAAACGCACGTCGCTCAGTTGCGGGAACGTGCGATAGAACGCTTCCGCGAGCCGGATGTAGGTTTCGCGCTGGCCGTCCTGATGCGGTTCGGGATCGCCGTCGAAGTGATAGCTGACCAGCCCGCCGAAAATGATGTTGTTGTGCTTCGTCAGCCGGAAATAGTTGAGCTGCGTGCGCGTGTCGTACACGCCCTGGCGATTCTTCCAGCCGATCCGCGCAAGCTGTTCGTCGGTGAGCGGCTCGGTCGCGAGCACGTGGTCGCGCACCTGCATCACGCGGCGGTTGATGTCGGGAATGCCGACCTTCGCGGTGCCGCTGCCGAACACGACGCGCGGTGCGCGCACGCTGCCCTTCGGCGTCTTCACGAATACCGTGCTGCCTTCGTCGGTCACGGTCGTGAGCGGCGTGTGCTCGTACAGCTTCACGCCGAGCGACAGCGCCGCGCGCTTGAGCCCCCACGCGAGCTTCGCCGGGTGCACGATGCCGCTGCGATTGCGCGACCACAGCGCGCCCGCGAACAGCGGCGAGTTCAGTTGCTCGAGCGTTTCCTCGCGGTTGAGCAGCACGACGTTGTGCCCGTACTCGCGATGCAGGTCGTAGTCGCCCTTCAGGTGCGCGATGTGCTCGGGGTCGACCGCCACGGTCATTTCGCCGTTCCACTCGATGTCGGCGTCGATGTCGTAGCGCTTCAGCGTTTCCTCGAAACCGTCGAGGTTGCGATGGCCGAATTCCTCGAGCTGCGCGATGTCGTTCGGGAACACCCGCACCGCGTTCGGCAGCCCGTGCATCACCGACGTCGAGATGATCCCGCCCGCGCGGCCCGATGCGCCGTGCGCGACCTTGCCGGCCTCGATCAGCACGACGTTCAGGTGCGGCATCTGTTCCTTCGCCTGCACGGCCGTCCACAGCCCGGTGAAGCCGCCGCCGACGATCAGCAGGTCGGCCGTCACGTCGCCGACGAGCGCCGGCTCGGTGGCCGGCGCGGCCGGGTTGTCGAGCCAGTACGGGAACAGCTTCGTATTCGCGAGCGCGTCGGCGGCGCTCAGTGCGACCGGTGCGCCGCCCGTGGCGTGCGCGTGAGCCGGTGCGGCTTGCGTTGCTTCGTTGACTTCCATTTCCATGATCCCAGGCATCCCACGTGAACGCGGCCCGCGCCTGTCATGCATGCGCGGCGTGCCGATTTCGCCGATTTCGCCGATTTCGCCGATTTCGCCGATAGCGACGATCGGCGCAAGCGCCGCAAGCCGCGACGCGTTCCGCCGGAACGCGCGCAACGGACGTCGCTTGCGGTCGATCGAAAACACAACCGCCGCCGGACCCGCGTCAACCTGACGACGACGCCGCGGCGGCAGTTGCTCACATCACGACTTCTCGAGCAGCACGTAGAACTTCTTCGCGTCCTCGATCGTCTCCCAGCGTCCTGCGAAACCGGCCGGCAGCAGGTAGCCCTGGCCCGGCGTGAATTCCTTGCGGTTGCCTTCGACGTCGGTCAGCGCGATCCGGCCCTCGACCAGCCACACGGCTTCGTCGGCGGCGGTTTCCGGGAACTCCACCGAGCCGGCCTTGCCTTCCCACCAGCCGATCAGGTAGTTGCCGCTCTTGCCTTCGGCCGCGCGCCAGTCGCTTTCGTCCATCCCGAAGTCGAGCTTCGTGAATTCGCCAATGCCTGCGCCGAGCGGCAGGATGTCCTTGATCAATTTGGTCATCTGAATCTTTCGTCTCTTGATTGAAAAAAGCAGAGACAAAGTTACGCATTTACACTGCCCCGGTATGCCCCCCTTCGGGGGGGACAAGCCGCGTTTTCCGGGGCAGGCAAGGTCGCAGGACTCCGTACCGTATTTCTCCCTAATGACGTTTTCGTCGCCGAACGCTAAAATCGCCCCCGCTTTTCACCCGGGGAACCGCATGCTGCTCAACGTGAACCCCTTCCACCGCGACACCGACCGCTTCGACGTGTCGTTCAAGGCGCTGGGCGAGCTGATCGAGACGGTCGGCACCCCGCACTTCGTGCCGCGCCTCACGCAATTGCTGAACGAAGTGGTGCCGCTCGACGTCGCGCACGTCGAACGTTCGCGCGTCGACGGCTCGATGCCCACCGGCTACCGCTGCGAATGGATCGGCAGCAGCGGCATCGGCACCGAGGCCGCCGAAATCTCCGACGTGATGACGCTCTACTACGATCGTTTTCTCGACAGCGATCCGTTGTTCGCGGGGCTGCGCGGCAAGACGGGCACGATGCTGGTCGTGCGCGACATCGCGGCGATCCCGCCGGGCGAATTCCGCCAGCGGATCTATGACGACGTGCATATCGGCCACGAATGCGTGCTCGCGCGCGGCACCCGCTATGCGCAGCATTCGATCGCGCTGGAGCGCGGCCGCGACCGTCCGCCGTTCACGCTCGCCGAGATGAACCGCTTTCGCAGCATCAGCGACGTGCTGTTCCCGCTGCTCGAACTGCACGCGTCCACCACCGCCGCGCGGCGGGTCGCGCATCCGACGCCCGAAGTGCATCCGCTCGCGCAGTTCGATGCGCGGATCGCGGCCGACGACGTAAGGCTGTCCAAGCGCGAATACGAAACCTGCAAGCACCTGATCTCCGGCAAGACCGTGCCGGAAACCGCCGACATCCTCGGCGTGCGCGTCGCGACGGCCGAGTCGTACGTGAAGCGCGCGTTCCAGAAGCTCGGCGTGCGCACCAAGCGCGAGCTCGCCGCATGGGGCTCGGCCGTGCCGGCGTTCCCTCCCTCTGCTTCGCACCACGCCGCCACCGACGACGACGCGCCGCCCGCGATCGCCGGCTGATCGCTCGCGCCCCGTCGCTTACGGTTGCGCCGGGTCGATGCGGCAGCGCCGCTCGCATCGAGACCCGTCGATGTAAACGTTGCGACTTCAAAATCTTCGGGCCCGCGTTCTCCTCTACCATCGGCCGATCGTTTTTCACCGGAAAGAGGAGACGGCCCCATGCACCGCGAACTGAACCAACCGATGGGCGGCAACGAGATGCCGCGTTTTGGCGGCATCGCCACGATGATGCGCCTGCCACAGGCCGACACGACCGACGGCCTCGACGTGTGCTTCGTCGGCGTGCCGCTCGATCTCGGCACGTCGAACCGCTCGGGCTCGCGCTTCGGCCCGCGCCAGATCCGTACCGAATCCGTGCTGCTGCGCCCGTACAACATGGCCACCCGTGCCGCGCCGTTCGATTCGCTGCAGGTCGCCGACATCGGCGACGTCGCGACCAACCCGTACGACCTGAAGGATTCGGTGCGCCGCATCGAAGAGGCATACGACGAGATCGTCGCGAACGGCTGCCGGCCGATCACGCTCGGCGGCGACCACACGATCGCGTGGCCGATCCTGCGCGCGCTGCACCGGAAATACGGCAAGGTCGCCGTGGTGCACGTCGACGCGCACGCGGACGTCAACGACACGATGTTCGGCGAGAAGATCGCGCACGGCACGCCGTTCCGCCGCGCGGTGGAAGATGGCCTGCTGCAATGCGACAAGGTCACGCAGATCGGCCTGCGCGGCACCGGTTACCACGCGGAAGACTTCGACTGGTGCCGCCAGCAGGGCTTCACCGTCGTGCAGGCGGAGGAGTGCTGGAACCAGTCGCTCGCACCGCTGATGGCGCACGTGCGCGAACGCGTCGGCGACACGCCGGTGTATCTCAGCTTCGACATCGACGGCCTCGACCCGTCGTTCGCGCCCGGCACCGGCACGCCGGAAATCGGCGGGCTGTCGGTGCAGCAGGGGCTCGAAATCATTCGCGGAATGAAGGGGCTGAACATCGTCGGCGCGGACCTCGTCGAAGTGTCGCCGCCGTACGATCCGACCGGCACCACCGCGCTCGTCGGCGCGAACCTCGCGTTCGAAATGCTCTGCGTGATGCCGGGCGTCGCCTACCGCTGACCCGCCAATCCGACCGACAGGAAAACCGTCATGTCCACCGCTGAGCTTTTCCCTTCCGCCACGACGCGCGTGCTGCCCGCCGCGCACATCGCCGGCCGGCCCGTGCGCACGCATTCCGACGAGGCCGGTGCGCCGATCTTCAACGCGTCGACCGGCGAGACGATCGGCTGGCAGGAGTTCGCGACGGCCGCGCACGTCGACGCCGCGGTTCGCGCCGCGCATGACGCGTTCGCCGGCTGGCGCGACACGCCGCCCGCCGAGCGCGGCCGCCTGCTCGCGAAGATCGCCGAGCGCGTCGAAGCCGACCGCGAGCGCCTCGCGGCGCTGCAGATGCAGGTGAGCGGCAAGCCGCCGTTCGAAGCCGACGCCGACGTCGGCGACGTCGTCGCGACGTTCGCGTATTACGCGCAGCTGTGCGACGACCCGGCGCTGTTCGCCGCCGAGCCGGTCGCGCTGCCGAGCGACGCCGTCGAGGCCGAGCGCTTCCACGACGCGGTCGGCGTCGCCGCCCTGATCATGCCGTGGAACTTCCCGATGGTCACGACCGCGTGGAAGCTCGCGCCTGCGCTCGCGGCGGGCTGCACGGTCGTGCTGAAGCCGTCCGAGCTGACGTCGCCGGCCGAGCACGCGCTGATCGACCTGATCGCCGAAGCCGGCGTGCCGGACGGCGTCGTCAACGTCGTGAACGGCGGCGCCGACGTCGGCGCGGCACTGAGCGCGCATACGCTGATCGACAAGATCTCGTTTACCGGCAGCACGGCCGCCGGCCGCAAGGTCATGCAGGCCGCGGCCGACGACATGAAGCGCGTGACGCTCGAACTCGGCGGCAAGTCGTCGCTGATCGTGCGCGACGACGCCGATCTCGACGTCGCGGTGTCGCTCGCCGTCGCGGGCGCATTCACCAACGCGGGCCAGATGTGCTCGGCCACCGCGCGCATCCTCGTGCACGACAGCATCTATCGCAGCTTCATGGCCGCGTTCGAGACGGCCGTGCGCGCGCTCGTCGTCGCGCCGCCCGGCACCGAACAGGTCGCGATGGGTCCGATGATCTCGGCCGCGCAGCGCACCCGTGTCGACGCGATGCTCGAACGCGGCATCGCAGCGGGCGCGCGCGTCGCGTTCAGCGGCCGCGTGGCCGATGGCGGCGGCGACGGCTTCTTCATGGCGCCCGTCGTGATCGCGGAACCGGCCGCCGACAACCTGCTGTGGACCGACGAGGTGTTCGGCCCGGTCGCGTGCGTGAAGTCGTTCCGCACCGACGACGAGGCGATCGCGCTCGCGAACGACACGCGCTACGGGCTCGTCGCAACGATCGTCACGCAAGACGCGGACGTCGCGAACCAGTTCCAGGCGCGCGTGCGCGCCGGGCTCGTGTGGATCAACGCACCGCAGCTCATCTATCCGCACGTGTGCTGGGGCGGCTTCGGGTTGAGCGGGATCGGCCGCGAGCTCGGCGTCACGGGCCTGCGCAGCTATCAGGAACTGCGCCACGCGATGCGCGCGATCGGTTGACCAGGGCGGCCTTTCAGGCCACTGGCGGCGCCGCGCCCGGCAGGGGCGGCGCCGCCTTTTTTTGCGCCATCGATATATTCTGTAAAATATATCGACATCAGCACTACCGGAGAACCGCCATGCCCCGCCCGCCGACGGATCGCGCCCCGTTGCGCGCCGCACGCGCCCACGCGCCCGCGCCGACCCTGACGCGCAGCATCAGCGCGCTCAGACCGTTGTCGAACGACGGACGCGCACAGCAAGTCACGGACGTCGTCGACGCATTCCGGCGCCTGCGCGGCAGCGTCATGCGCTTCATCCGGCTGTTCTCGGCTGCGACGGACGAAACGCTGTCCGCGCTGAGCCTGCGCGAACTGTTGGCGATGCTCGAAAGCGACGCGCGCGCAGCGTGCTTCACGCGCGTGCCTGCCCTCGAACGGGCGATCGGGCAGGCCCGCAGCCTCGAGCGCACCCGCGACGACGTGTTCTCCGACGCGTTCAGCAACGACCCGGCCGCGATGCGCAACGCGGTGGCCGCGCTGGAGCGCGTCGACGTGCTGCTGGTCGGACTGTGCGTCGAACACGTGATGGAACGCCATATGCAGCAGCCGTCGCCCGGCACCCGCCACGCATCGCACCGCGAATCCGCAGAGCCTTGCTGAGCGGCGAACGCGGCGTTTCCCCGGAATTTCGTTCGTTATATTCCGTGGTATATTTCGCCAATCTTTCGCGCATCCGTCTCCGGCCCACCGGGCCGGGATCGAGGTTCACATGCACGCTCCGCCCTTTCGCCTGGCCCGCACGGCGGGTCTGCCGTCGTCCGGCGGCGCTTCGCCCAACGACGCGGGGCGGATCGACGCCTGCTGCGCGCCGTCCCGTGCGCAACAAGCCGAACTGAAGCGCCGCACGCGCCTGTCCGAGCTCGATTCGAACCTGCACTGCTCGATCATCGGCACCTGCCTGACCACGCACGAACTGCGCAAGCTCGTGCCGAAATTCACTGATCTGGACCGTCGGCACGCCACCGACCTGGAAATCCACCACGCGGCCGTCGAGCTCGCGATCGAGGGCGCGGCCGGCGGCAAGGCGTTGCACAAGGCGCTCGACGAGCGCTACGCGGGCGCAATCCGTGCGTTCGACAAGGCAAAGGATGCGGACGCACTCCTCGCGCTGTGGCAGGACGCACTGAAAAGCGGCGACATCCCGCCCGCGTACTGGGCGCTGATGACGCATCCGCGCACGACGATGACCGTGCGCCAGGCCGCGTTCGGCGACCTGCACATGCTGTCGCATCTAGTCGGCGCGGCGAATCGCGCGGATATCCGCCGGCTGGTCGCGTTCGAGGAAGAGCATGCGGCGCTGCACGCGAAGATCGAACGGCAGCAGGCGCGCCTGCACGAGATGAGCGTCGAGCGCGACGCTGCGCTGAACGAACTGGATGCGTGCCGCGCACGCGAGAGCGCGCAGCCGATGAGTGCCGAAAGCGCGTTGCGCAACGAAGTGCGCGAGTTGCGCGACGCACTGGCCGCGCGCGACGAACGTCTTGCGCTGCACACGAGCCGCCGAGAGGCGGCGGAACAGCGGATCGCCGCAGAGCAGGCGAGCGCCCGCGCGATGCGCGCGCGGCTCGACGACCTGATGGCGATGGTAAAAACGTTGCGCGCCGAAGCGAGCGCGATCGAACAGGCCGTGCAGGCGTCGACAGACGATCCGGCCGCCCCCGTCGCGGAATCGCTGTCGATCCTGCGACACAAGCGTGTCGTCTATGTCGGCGGCCGGCCCGGCTCGAATCGTGCGATCCGGCGGATCGTCGAAACGGCGGGCGGTGACATGACGTTGCACGACGGCGGCATCGAGGACCGCAAGGGTCTGCTGGCCGCGGCGCTGCCGGGTGCGAACCTCGTCGTGTTTCCGGTCGACTGCATCGACCACGATTCGGTGAACCTGCTCAAGCGGATGTGCGAGCGTCACCAGATCGCGTATTACCCGCTACGAACCGCGAGCGTCGCCAGTTTCGTCGAATTGATCGGGCGGCTCGATGCGCATGCGCGCGAGCTCATGCCGCCGGATGCGCAGGCGGGCGAAGCGTCGCGCTTCTGCCTGCGGCACGGCTAGGCCGCCGGCTGCACCGCCCGACAGCGCGATCGCGCAATCCTCAGCGGCGCACCATCTTCGTCAGCGCGGTGATTTCGTCCGCGCAGGCCGCGTAAGCACGCTCCTCGATCTCGCGATAGAGCCGGATGATCTCTTCGCCGACCGGTGTGAGCACGCTGCCGCCACCGCTCTGTCCACCGTGTTCGGACACCGTCGCAGGCGACTTCAGCGACCGGTTCAGCTCGTCCATCAGCAGCCACGCGCGCCGGTACGACATCTCCAGACTGCGCGCCGCCGCCGAAATCGACCCGTGCTCGCGCACGGCCTCGAGCAGCGCAACCTTGCCAGGCCCGAGCGCGATCGTGTCGCCCTGCTGGATGCGCATTCTGAACCGCACCGCTGGCTTGGGATGTGCCGAAGTCTTCATGTTTTCCGCCGGTTGAACGATGCGGCCAAGCATACACGAAGGCAGGCCCGGCGCAGCGCCGGCTCAGAGCTCCATCACACGCGCGACGATGCCCGCCAGCCGCTTCACGTGACGCGGCGCGGGCATGACGTCCGCACCGGAAAACAACAGCGGCGCACCGTCGTCGATCGACAGTGGTGTGTCGCCGCACTCGAACGCGACGATCACGCGTTCGCCGACTGGCGTGTTGAACAGCTCGTGCCAGGAAAACGTGACCGCGTAGCCGTCGTGCGCATACGCGATGAACACCATGCGTTTGAAGTCGCCCGGCATGTCGTTGCGCAGCCCGGCCGCCTCGATCAGGTCTTTCAGCCGCGCGCCGCGATACGGCTCCACGGAGCGGATGAAACGGTTCGTCGTGAAGCAACGCAGGTCGAACGGCTCGGCGCTCACGCACACGTGGCGCCGCAAGTCGTCGAGCGCGACCGTCATTGGCCGCTCGAATGCGCCGGCCAGCGCGATCGAACCCGCCGCCGCCTCATGCGCCGAAGGCACCGTCGTGCCAGCCATCTCCATCGCCCGCCGCCGGGCGGCGCCATCGTTGTATCGACGAATATATTACGCCGGGAAACGGCCGCGCGGCAGAATGCGTGCCGCACAGGCGGGATAACGGCACTGGATCACGACAGCACGATCTGCCTGATGGCCTTCCTGAGGTTCTTGTAGCTGTCGACCGACTCCGCCTTCTGGTCCGTCACCAGCGTGCCGATCCGCGCGGGTTCGCAAAAGCCGATCCGGCTCGTCGTGCCAAGCTTGCTGAAATCGGCGAGGATCGCGACGTTCGACGCGTTGGTCACCATCGCGCGCGCGACTTCCGTTTCCATCCGGTCGTAGTTCGTCGCGCCGCGCACGTGATCGACGCCGACCGGTGACAGCAACGCGAGATCGGCCCGGTAGCGGAAGATCTCGGCGATCGTCCCGTCGCCGACCGTCGCGGCCGCGCGGCTGCCGATCATCCCGCCGAGCAGGATCGTCTCGTTCTTCGCTTGCCCGGGGTCGCTCGAGCGCATCTTCAGCGCGACGTCGATCGAATTCGTGACGATCGTGAGACCGGACAGCTTCGACAGTTCCTCGGCCAGCAGCGTGGTGGTCGTGCCCGCGTCGATGAAGAGCGTCTGCGAGCCGGTGACGAGCCGGGCCGCGGCGCGCGCGATCGCGAGCTTCGCCTTCACGTGCGTTTGCGCACGCTCGGCGATCGGCGCTTCGTCGCCCACCTGCACCGCGCCGCCGTGCACGCGCTTCAGCTCCCCCATCGCCTCGAGATCGACGAGATCGCGACGCACGGTTTCCCGCGACACGTTCAGGTCGGCCATGATCCGGTCGGTGGAAACGCGCTGCATCTTCGATAACAGAAGCCGGATCCTCTGATATCGCTCTTCTTGCCACATGAAATGTCCTCGGAAATGAACGTCAATGTTATTCGAACCGGGTCTATGCGGCGCTTTCCTCCATCTTTTTGATGCCGACGAGGGTCTGCAGGGATTGACGGACCGCCTGGAACTCGCTGTTCGTCATCTTCGAAAACACCACGTGGATCCGATCGTCATCCGGCGTCACGTCGTCCTGCTCGATGATGAACTGGACGATGCGCGCCTGGTCGATCCCGGGCATCGCCTGCAACGACGTCAGCTTCACCGCGCCACGGCTCGCGAGGATGCGCACGCCCCAGCGCTGCCGCGTGGCGAAAAAGCGCTTCTCGATCGGCTTCAGGCCCGCGAGGATCGCCAGCACGATCGCCGTCGCGGCGATCGCGGCAACGTACATCCCGCCGCCCACCGCGAGTCCGACCGCCGCCACGACCCACAGGCTCGCCGCGGTCGTCAGGCCGCGGATGATCTCGCCGCGCAGCATGATCGACCCGGCGCCGAGAAAGCCGATGCCCGACACGACCTGTGCGGCGACCCGCGACGGATCGAGCGACACGTTCTTCGCGTTCTGGATGTCCGCGAAGCCGAATGCAGACACCACCATCACAAGCGCAGCGCCGACGGCCACCAGCATGTGCGTGCGCAGCCCGGCCGCCCACGACAGCCGCTCGCGCTCGATGCCGATGATGCTGCCGAGCAATGCGGCCAGCAGCAGCCGGGAAATGATTTCCATCTGACTGATCATTCGAAGTCTCCTTACGTTACCCAACTTGATGAAGCGCGGGCCGCGCGGTGTGCCGCACGACTTCGCCTGCTTTCGGTTTCCTGACGATCCGGATTCATCGCAAGTTGTATTTTTGTGCGAACTTGCGATTTTGTGCGTTCTAATATACGGTACGAAACACGACACGGCTAGCCCCGGATGCGTTTGTTTCATCCGATCAATACGATCGACCGTCGGAACCTGTCGGACCCACTACGCAACACGATCCGGAATACTTGCTTAGGAGACCAACATGACGAAAAAGGTATGGATGCTGGCTGCAACGCTGGTCGCGTCGATCGCGACGGCCCCCGCTCACGCGTCTGAAGGCGACGTCTGCAAGAAGGTGACGCTCGGCGATGTGGGATGGAGCGACATCGCAGCCACCACCGGTGTCGCGATGATGCTGCTCGACGGGCTCGGCTACGAAGCCAGCAAGACGATCGCGTCGCCGCCGATCGTGCTGGCCGGCGTGAAGAAAGCGCAGATCGACGCGTTTCTCGGCTACTGGGATCCGAGCATGACACCGACGGTGAAGCCGTTCGTCGATGCCGGCGCCGTGCACCTGTTGCCGCAGCCGAACCTGGTCGGCGCGCGCTACACGCTGGCCGTGCCGCAATACGCATCGGACAAGGGCCTGAAGAGCTTCGCCGACATCGCCAAATTCCGCGACCAGCTCGACGGCAAGATCTACGGAATCGGCGCCGGCAACAACGGCAACGCGCTGATTCAGCGGATGATCGACAAGAACGAATTCGGCCTGGGCGGCTTCAAGCTCGTCGAATCGAGCGAGGCCGGGATGCTGGTCCAGGTCACACGCGCCGTGCAGGAGCACCGGATGATCGTGTTCCTCGCGTGGGAGCCGCATCCGATGAACATCAACTACAGGATTTCCTATCTGGAAGGCGGCGACAACGTGTTCGGCCCGAACTACGGATCGGCGAAGGTCTACACGGTGGTCACGCCGGGCTACCTCGAACACTGCCCGAACGTCGGCCGGCTGCTGACCAACCTGAAGTTCACGACCGACGAGGAAAACCAGCTGATGGTGCCGATCATGAACCACGCGGATCCGGTCGCGGTCGCGAAGGACTGGGTGAAGAAGAACCCCGGCGTGCTGTCGAAGTGGCTCGACGGTGTCACGACCATCGACGGAAAGAACGCCAAGGACGCGATCGACAAGCTGATCGGCGCGTAAGCACGCAATACAGGGACTTTCACATGCACAAGCATCTGGCGCTGTTCGATCTCGATCACACACTGCTGCCGCTCGACAGCGATCAGGCCTGGGGCCGCTTCATCACCCGGGTCGGCTGGCGGGAGGACGGCGAGCACGCCGCACTGATCGACGAGCACTACGGCCACTATGCGGCCGGCACGCTCGACATGGACGCGTATCTGGCCGTGACGCTCGCGCCGCTCGCCCGCTATCCGCGGGAGCAGCTCGCGCACTGGCACGCGCAGTTCATGGACGAGGTGATCCGGCCGGCCATCACGCCGCAGGCGCGCGCGCTGGTCGATCGCCATCGCGAGAACGGCGATCTCTGCTGCATCGTTACCGCGACCAACGTGTTCGTGACGGGGCCGATCGCTGCCGAGTTCGGGATCGAGCATCTGCTCGGCATCGAGCTCGATACCGACGACGGCACGCCCGGCGGGCAGTTCACCGGGCGCAGCACCGGCGTGCCGAGCTTTCGCGAAGGGAAGATCGTACGCACCACCGAATGGCTGAATTCGCTCGGCTACACGCCGTCGGATTTCGAGCGGACCTACTTCTACAGCGACTCGATCAACGACGTGCCGTTGCTGGACTACGTCACGCATCCGGTCGCGACCAATCCCGATGCCCGGCTGTCGGATGTCGCCGGCACGCGCGGATGGCCTGTCATGAAGTTGTTCTGATTCGGGCGATATTCTCGGCTGTTCATTTCATGTCAGGAGGGGCGATGAAATCAGGAACAGGCACGACGACTTACAAACATTCAGGAATCCGACTCGAATCGGGCCGGTGCAGTACCGCACCACTGCCACGTGCGGAACACCGCCTTCCGCACTGGCCCGGTGTTTTCATGATCGCGCTCATTTGCACGCTCGCCGGTTGCGGCGACGGCGACTCAGGCGCCCCCGGCAATCCCGCCGCGAACCGCGCGTCGGTGTCGAGCCCGGCCGCCGTGCCGGTCCTGCACTGCGCCAGCGCATGCCACTGACGGACCGACGCCCACGTCCGCACGACGGTCGTCGCAATGTGCCGCGCACGACGCGCGGCGGTGCCCGGCCGGTCCGAGCGGCCACTCACGACAGAGAGCGATCATGCTAGACAAATCCACAACACGACGTCAGTTCCTCGCCGATGCGCTGAAGCTCGCGGGCGCCACCGCGGTCACCGGCATGCTGCCCGAAAGCATCCTGCGCGCGCAGTCGATCCCGGCGGCCACCATCACCGGCACCCTTCAGGACGTAAAGCACGTCGTGATCCTGATGCAGGAAAACCGGTCGTTCGACCACTACCTCGGCACGCTGCGCAGCGCGCGCGGCTTCGGCGACCCGCGCCCGGTCGTGATTTCGAGCGGCTACCCGGTCTGGCGCCAGCCGTGGCTGCTGTCCTACGCGTTCCCGTTCAACCCGTCGTCGCCGGCCGGCGTCGCGAACGGCGACACCTACTACGGCGACCTCGACCACAGCTGGAGCGGCACGCACAGCGCATGGAACAACGGCCGCTACGACAACTGGGCCGACGCCAAAACCAGCGGCACGATGTACCACTTCACGCAGAACGACATCCCGTTCTATTACGCGCTGGCGAGCGCGTTCACCGTGTGCGACGGCTACCACTGCTCGATGCTCGGCCCGACGGACCCGAACCGCCTGTATCTGTGGACCGGCTGCTGCGGCAACGTGCCCGGCTATGCGCCGTACACCACCAACACGATGACCGGCACCGGCTGGACCACGATGCCGGAACGGCTGAACGCGGCCGGCGTCACGTGGAAGTTCTACCAGGACAAGGGCAACGGGCTGGATTCGGGCCACGGCTACGGCGAATACAACAGCTCGAGCAAGGATCTCTGGTGGAACGGGAATTACGGCGACAACGTGATTCTCAACTTCAGGCAATACCAGAATCTCGGCGCGAACGATCCGCTCGCGCCCGCGCTGAACGGCACGCAGATCGACCCGAGCGGCGGCGGCACCGAATACGACACGCGTCTCTTCAGCCAGTTGCAGGCCGACGTCGCGAACGACACGCTGCCGCAGGTATCGTGGATCGCCGCGCCGTACGCGTACTGCGAGCATCCGTCGTGGGCCGCGAGCGGCGGCGAATGGTACGTGAGCAACGTGCTCAATGCGCTCACGTCGAACCCGAAGGTATGGGCCAGCACGGTGCTGCTCGTGATGTACGACGAGAACGACGGGTTGTTCGATCACGTGCCGCCGGCCGTGCCGTCGAGTGCGTATGCGGGCACCGGCCAGTCGACGGTGTCGACGGCGGCGGAATTCGTCGGCAGCAGCGGCGCCGCGTCCGACGGCTCGGCGAGCGGCGACGTGCCGATCGGTCTCGGCCCGCGCGTGCCGATGTTCGTGATCTCGCCCTGGTCGAAAGGCGGCAAGGTCAACTCGCAGGTCTTCGATCACACGTCGGTGATCCGCTTTCTGGAAGCGCGCTTCGGGCTGCAGGAAACGAACATCACGCCGTGGCGGCGCACCGTGTGCGGCGATCTCACGTCGGCGTTCGACTTCGCGAACCCCGACCAGACGATTCCGGCGATCCCGAGCCCGGCCAGCAACATGAACCCGAACGGCTCGACGGTCATCATCCCGCCGGCCACCACCACCGCGGTGCCCGCCCAGGCAGTCGGCCGCAACGCCGCATGCCGGCTGCCGTACGAGTTCTTCGTGCAGGGCAAGGTCAACCGGTCCGGCAAGACGCTCTCGCTCACGATGACCAACACCGGCACGGCAGGCGTGCATCTGCAGGCTTGGGTCGACGGCACCAGCACGATTCCGCGCCAATACACGATCGGCGCCGGCGCGACCGCATGCACGAACCTGTCGGATGCGCTCGCGCTGAACTCGACCGGCGGCTACGACTATTCGGTCTACGGCCCGAACGGCTTCCTGCAGACCTTCCGCGGCAGCATCGGCGCGTCGGGAAATACGGGATCGCCGGCCGAAGTGAGCCTCTGCTACGACGTGCGGAACGGCAACGTACAGATCACGCTCGACAATACCGCAGGCTCGAGCGCGACGACGTTCCAGCTCGTCGACAACGCGTACGGAATGAACGCCGCGCAGTCGGTCAGCGTGCCGGCCGGCGCGACGCGGGCCGTCACGTGGTACGGCGACGCCGGCTGGTACGACGCGAGCATCCGCGACGCGAACGATCCGAACTTCCTGCGTCGCGTGGCCGGCTGCGTGCAGGCGCAATCCGGCGCGCTGCTGACCGATCCGGCGATCGGCAATACGAACGGGAAGTTCGTCCCGGTGCTGTCGTCGCAGGGGGCGTCGTACGGCACGCTGCGCTTCGATTACGTCGTGCCGCCGTGGCGCCACAGCCCGAAGAACTGGGTCGGCATCTATGCACGCGGCGCGCAGCCGGCCAAGGGCGGCTACAAGTCGTGGGCATATCTGCCGAAGAGCACCGGCTCGCTGCTGTTCTCGTCGACCGCCAACAGCTCGCTGGCGTCGGGCCAGTACGATGCGTGGTTCCTGTTCGACGACGGTTATACGCCGCTGGCGGGCCCCGTCGCGATCGGCATCTGAGGTGCGCTGCGCGCCGGGCGACGCGCGTTAGCGGCGCGTCGCCCGGCGGCCTGCTCACGCTTATACGAGCAGGTCTTCGTGGAACGCGCCGAACGGGCGCGTCGGATGCGCGATCTGGACTTCCAGGATCCACAGCCCGGCAGCGGGCGCGCCGTCGAAATCGCCGAGATTGCCGGCCTTGTAGATCGCGTGCGGGAAATCGCTGACGCGATGGCCCTTGATGTCGACGTTCAACCGGAAGCCGTGCGCGTCGGCGCGCTGCGCCGCGAATTCGTACAGCGCGATGCCCGCGCATCCGGTGCTGCGCCAGTGGTGCTCGACTTCGTCGTAAATGACGCGTGCGGCCTGCGCGCAGGCCCGCATGTCCGGATCGTCGCCGCAGACGAAGGTCGCGCCCGCGTCGCCCTCGTGCTTGTTCCACACGGCGCCGAGGTCGATGAAGAAAATGTCGTCGGCCGCGAGTACCGGATCGTCGACCGAGCGTTCCTTGAACGTGCGCAGCGTGTTCTCGCCGAAGCGCACGAGGATCGGATGCCAGATACGGTCCATCCCGAGTTCCTCGAGCACGCGCAGCCCGAGCGCGTTGGCCTCCGATTCCCGCATGCCGGGCCGGATACCGGCCGCGATCGCGTCGACGGCCTGCCACGTCATGGTTCTTGCATGCTGCATCGCATCGAGCGAAAAAGCTTCGCCGACGGCTTCCCGGTGCGTCGAATTCACAATGGTGCTCCCGTGCTGATGAATGTGGGTCGGTGCGTTCGAATATCGTTTCGATATGCACAATCGAATATATCGTGTTCCGCGCCGATGCGTCGTCTGGTTGCGGAGTTGCGTGCCGTCACAGCGAAACGGGCGCTCCGCACTGGAGCGCCCGCTTTGCGGACATCGGCGGCCTCGGCGACGTCCGTGCTGCAAGTGGTAGACAATGGTTCGGGCTTCTGTCGCCTTGCCTCCACAGGCGCCGCACGGCATGCCGGCATGCCCGGCAGCGGCGATCCAGTGGCGGCCGCCGAGCGCGGCCGGGTATGCGCCGACATCCCGCATGATCGGGCATTGAACGGCGCCGCGACGAACGCATCGTGCAAGCGCGGCAATCCGAAACGGGAACGGGAAGCGAGGCTGGCCGCACGACGGCGGCGCCCGCCCCCGGGGGATACCAGACAATCCTGCCGAAGACAGGACACCGACACATGGACCGAGCCGGGCACATCAGCATCGAACAGGTGACAGACCTTCCCCCCGACGAACTGAACGCGTGCGACGTCTCGTTCGAGATCGCGGGGGAGCTGAATGCGCCGTACCAGGATCTGCTCGATCTGCGCGCGCTGCCCGTGCAGCGCGAGGACTACGGCTTCGACCCGACCGGCGGGGCGTGCAACGCAGCCGGCGGCAAGGTATCAGCCGGTTCCTGCCGGCCTCGGCGGGAGCGTGGGCGCGCAGCCGCGGGTTCGGCTTCATGCGGCTGGAGACGCAGGCGAACAACGTCGCGGCCTGCTACACATATGCCCGAGCGCGTTTCGTGGTGGGCGGGCACGACCGCTTCCTGTACGGCGACGGCGCGAACGACAGCGAAGTCGCCCTCTTCTGGCGCAAGGACCTGCGCGACGGGCAGAGCGCGACAAGCCCGACGGTCGCCCCGGAATCGGTGCGGCCGCCAGCCTGACCGGGTTTCGGCCGCCGCCCCGCTTCGGAATTACCTGTTGGTCACTTCCGCGTCGCGACGATGAACAGGCGCGGAAACGGCAGCAGCACGCTGCCGTCGTCGAGCACCGGATAACCGTTCGGCCCCGCGACGGCTTCGCGGTAGCGCGCGACGAACGTATCGCGCTCGCCTTCGTCCAGCGCCGCGAGGAACGGCCGCAATGCGCTGCCCTTGAACCATTCGACGACCGCATCGGCACCGCCGCTCAGCGGGTGGTAGTACGTCGTGCGCCACACGTCCACCCGCGAACACAACGGCGACAGCAACGCGTAGTAGTACCGGGCATCGAACCGCTCGGTGCGCGCCGCCTTCTTCAGTTTCTCCGCCCATGGCCCGGCCGCGGCCACGTCGCGCATCAACCGGTGTGCCGGTTCATCGAGGTTGTCCGGCATCTGCACCGCGAGATGGCCGCCCGGCGTGAGCCGGCCGACGAGCGACGGAAACAGCGTGTCGTGCGCGGGCACCCATTGCAGCACCGCGTTCGACAGGATCAGGTCGTAGCCGCCCGGATCGTCCCACGTGGCGACATCGGCCAGATCGAAACGCAGCGCAGGCAGGCGCTTGCGCGCGGCCGCGATCATGTCCGGCGACGCGTCGATCCCGCGCACCGTCGCATCCGGTGCGCGGGCGATCAGCGCCTCGGTCGAGTTGCCGGGCCCGCAGCCGATGTCGATCGCGGTGCGGATCGGCGTGTCCGGCACGGCAGCCAGCAGATCGCGCACCGGCCGTGTGCGTTCGCGCTCGAATTGCACGTACTGGTTCGCGTATGGGTCGAGTGGGGTCGTCATGATATTCCTCCGGGTCGGCGTGGACGGTGCCGGGATACGGGCAGCCGTCGATGCAACGCATTCTGCGATGCCGATGATCTTCAGTAAAATGAATTTAATATCGCTATTGATTCAAAATTCTGATGAAAATCGATACGCTGGGTGTGCAAGCCTTCGTCGCGATCGCCGACGGCGGCAGCTTCAGGCAGGCAGCCGATGCGCTGCACGTCACGCAAACGGCCATCACGCAACGGTTGCGCAAGCTCGAAGCGTTTCTCGGCGTCGCGCTGGTCGAGCGCACGACGCGCCGCACGGCGCTCACCGAGATCGGCCGGCGTTTCCTGCCGCAGGCGCGCCGGCTCCTGAACGAGCTGTCCGATGCACTGACCGAAATCCGCGAGACGGGCCTGAGCCAGCGCGGCGACGTGACGATCGCGTGCGTGCCGACCGTTGGTGTTCAATACCTGCCCCGCATTCTGCGCGCGTTCTCCGAACGCCGGCCGCACGATCGCGTGAAGATCCTCGATCACGCATCGGCGTCGGTGCTGCAGGCCGTATTGCGCCGCGAAGCGGAATTCGGGATCGGCATCGCCGGCGATCGGCACCCCGAACTCGTCAGCGTGTCGCTGACCGACGACCCGTACGTGCTCGTGTGCCGCGACGATCATCCGTTCGCTAAGCGGCGGCGGATTCGCTGGGCGGCGCTGCAGCCGCATCCGCTGATCTTCGCCGGCGAAGTGAGCGGCAATCGCGGCTTGCTCGAAGGTGCGCTGAAAACGAGCGGCATGTCGCTGCATTCGTTCTACGAGGTGCAGCGCAGTTCGACCGCGCTCGGGCTCGTCGCCGAAGGGCTCGGCGCGGCCGTGGTGCCGAAGCTCGCGATTCAGAAGAATGCGTATCCGATGATCCGCGCGATCCCGCTCGTCGAACCGTTGGTATCGCGCACGCTCGTGCTGGTGACGCGCAAGACCGCGCAGTTGTCGCCCGCGGCGCGGGCGTTGTACGACATGATCGTGGAGCGCGCGGCGCCGGGGCGCTGATCGGGGATGCGGCGAGGATGCTTCCGGAACGCTCCGTTGCCCTGTGGCACGACATCGGTGGACGTCAGGAGGAGGAGGAGGAGGAGGAGGAGGCTGTCGCAGGCGGGCCCTGCCACCACCGCGCAATCTCGCTCACAACGTCTTGACCATGAACACGCGCGCCGTGCCTTCCGGTTCGCATGGCACTTCGCCGAACGCCTCATAACCATGCTTGCGGTAGAAATCCGGCGCCTGGAACGTAATCGTGTAGAGCACCGCACGGGCGCATCCGCGCCGCTTCGCTTCCGCTTCGGCCTCGCCCAGCAGCCGGCTGCCGAAGCCGCCGCCGCGCAGCGATTCCGGCAGATAGAAAAGGTCGATGAAGAACAACCCGAGCGACGTCCGGCCAGTGAGGCCGCCCAATATCTCGCCGGTCGCGGGATCGGTCACGTAGACGTCGAGCGCCGCCGTGTCGGATCGCCCAGTCATCGCGTGGTTGAATTCGCCGAGCTTGCTGCTGATGAAGTCGCGTGCGGCCGGTTGTTCGGTATCGGTCAGCTGGAAGGAAACGTCGGGACGTGCGGTCATGTAGTCAAGGCGTACGAGAACGGGCCGTCGGGCGCACAGCGTCCATCACGGGCGTCGCAAGACTATAGCGCGTCTGCATGCAGCTTGACGGGCGCCAAAAGACTCCTGACGCACTTCATGACAAAAGCGCAAACGGCGGGCGCATCGCGCGCCCGCTGCTTCGACACCCGCCGCACCCGCTCAGGCCGTCGCGAACGCCGCCTTCATGTCGGCCACCCGACGCCGCTCGCGCGCGATCATCGCCTGGTTCACGACGATCACGCCGA
>NZ_QTPY01000037.1:0-44787 GCF_003857765.1 Burkholderia sp. Bp9016 | reverse complement strand
CATGCATGCGCAGCCGCGGCCTGCAGGATGTAGGCGAGTCCCGTCCGCTCCGCCAGAAAATGAAGAAGCCCGCCTCGCGCGGGCTTTTTCATTTGTGCTTCAGCGCGAGCGCCACCGTTGGCGCCGCTACGAGAAATTCGCGATTGCATCCGCCCGCGACTGCGTTATCGTGGCGGGATGCGTTCTTGACCCCTGCGCGATGCTCGATCCGACCGACCTGCGATTGTTGTACCAGCTCCGGCCTGCGGAGCCCGGCGATTTCCCGTTTGCCGAAGCGCTGACGCACGGCAACATGGGCGGCTATTACAAGCGCCATGGGCTTGTCTGGCGCAGCGACCTGTTCTATGCGAGCTGGCGCGAATCCGAGAATTTCATCCTGGAGGCCGACGGCGAACGCATCGGCGTGCTGCGCGTGACGGAGGAAGGCGATTCGCTGCATATCCGCGACGTGCAGATCGCGGCCGGCCATCGCGGGCAGGGCGCCGGTACCTACATGCTCGACATGTCGCATCGCTGGGCGCGCGCCCGCGGGTTGCACGAACTGCAGTTGCGCGTGTTCGTCGACAATCCCGCCGCCCGGCTCTACCAGCGCATGGGCTACCGCGTCACGGGGCCGAGGCTTGCCCAGCTCGGATCGATCCGCCACATGGTGCGCCCGGTCTGAGCGCGTAAAGATTCGACGCGCTCAGCGTCCGTTGCCGATCGCATCGTCGTCGGATACTTCGTCGTCCGACGCGATGCTGCCTTCCGGGCCGCGGTGTTCATAGCCGCGCAGCATGAACGCGCGCGGGCTTTCGCCGAATGCGCGCCGGAACATTGCCGAAAACGCACTCTGGCTTTGATAGCCGAGCTCGCGTGCGATATGCGACAGCGGTCGACCCTGGTTCAACAGCGGGATGGCGCGCGCGAGCAGCGCCTGCTGCCGCCATTGCGAGAAGCTCACACCGAGTTCCTGTTTGAACAGTCGCGAGATCGTGCGCGTGCTCGCGCCGACTTCGCTCGCCCAGTGTTCGAGCGACTCCGCATGCGCGGGTTGTGCGAGCACCGATTCGCACAGCGTGCGCAGTCGTTTCTCGTCGGGCATTGGCACCGCGAGCGGCAGCGGTTCGGCGTGGCTCAGTTCGTCGAGCACGAGCCCGCACAGCAGACGCTCGCGGGTGCTGCTCAGGTCGCGTGCGTCGAGCGCGACGATCAGCTCCCGCAGCAAGCCCGTCACTTCGACGACCCGGCATGCATCGAGCCCGCCCGGCACGATCGACTCGTCGATATACAGCGTGCGCAAATACGCCTCTTCGACAATCACGACCTCGTGCGTAATGTGCGGCGGCACCCAGATCGCACGGGACGGCGGCACCATCCACGTCGTCCCGGTCGTTGCGACCCGCAGCACGCCGCGCGACGCGTACGCGAGCTGCGCCCACGCGTGCGTGTGCAGTGGGATCCGGCGGCCGGCATCTACCTGCCGCGCGCGAACGCGCATCGGGTGAGCGCGCGTGGGCGCGAACTCGGGCGGGATGTCGATCACGTCGTAGGGATTCGATGCGTCGGCTTGGACAGGCGGATTCATGGACGACTCGGGCTGCGCGGCGGCGATGCCGTTATTTTAGAAGGCGCCGCTCAGGTGTATGCGGCGGTTTTTCGTCCGATAATGCACCGTTCAAATGAACTTTGTATGGGGCCGTGCGAATTCCGGCGTGCGGCACGAGCCGGCACCGGGCAGTGCCGCCCGTCGACAAGAACCTTCGGGCCGCCGCTGCGGTCTATCGATGCGGCCGTGTTTTGTGCGTTTTGCGGGCGAGCGACGCGCACGCGGCGTCCGGTCCGGCAAGACCTGAATCGAAGAGGAGAACCAGATGCGCTACGTATTCGTCTACGGCACGTTGAGAGCGGGAGAGGCCAACGACATCGGTCATGCGGCCACGCGGCACGGGATCGCCGCGCCGGCGCTGCTCGGTGCGGCTGCGCTGCCCGGCGAACTGTACGATTTCGGCACGTATCCGGGGATGATCGCCGGCTCGGCCAGCCAGTCGCTCGTATGGGGCGACGTGTATGAAATCGACGAGCAGTTGATGCCCGTGCTCGACGAGATCGAGCGCGTCTATCCGGGCGTCGACACGCTGTTCCGTCAGGAGCCGGTGAGCGTCGAACTCGGCGGCCGTGAGTACGCGTGCGTCTACTATCCGGTTGCCGCGCACGCGGCGGCCGACCGTCCGCGCATCGCGTCGGGCGACTGGGTGCAGCATCGCCGCGAGCGGGAAGCCGCCTGAGCCTCCATACGACCGGCAACAGCACCACCAATGAAAACAGCGCCCCGCAGGGCGCTGTTTTCATTGGTGGTGCATAGGGCAGGCGGGTAGAACGGCGAAGACCAGACCAGACCAGACCAGACCAGACCAGACCAGACCAGACCAGACCAGACCAGACCGGGCAGGGCCCGGTCCGGCCGTCAGATTTCCTCGTACAGCGGCAGCGTCAGGAATTCGGTGAAGCCTTCCGACGTCGACATCTGTTCGAAGATCGCCGCGGCACGCTCGTACGGCTGCGTGTTGCCGCCGACAGAGCGCTTCACGTTGTCGAGCTCGACCTTCGCGTATTCGCGCACGAGTTCCGCAGTGACCTTGCGGCCGTCGTCGAGCACGCCCTTCGGCGAGCGGATCCACTGCCACACCTGCGAGCGGGAGATCTCGGCCGTGGCCGCGTCTTCCATCAGGTTGTGGATCGGCACGCAGCCGTTGCCGTCGAGCCATGCGCCGAGATAGTGGATACCCACGTTGATGTTGTTGCGCAGGCCGGCTTCGGTGATCGGGGCTTCAGGCTGGAAGTCGAGCAGGTTCTTGCCTTCGACCTGCACGTCGTCGCGCTGCTTCGCGATCTGGTTCGGCTTGTCGCCGAGCACCTTGACGAATTCTTCCATCGCGATCGGCACGAGGCCCGGGTGCGCGACCCAGCCGCCGTCGTAGCCGTCGGTCGCGTCGCGCTGCTTGTCCGAGCGCACGCCGCCCATCGCCTTCTCGTTCGCTTCCGGATCGTTCTTGATCGGAATCAGTGCGCTCATCCCGCCGATCGCCGGCGCGTTGCGCTTGTGGCAGGTCTTCAGCAGCAGCAGCGCGTATGCGCGCATGAACGGCACCGTCATCGTGATCTTCGAACGGTCGGCCAGGCAGAAATCGCGGTCGTTCTTGAACTTCTTGATCGCCGAGAAGATGTAGTCCCAGCGGCCGGCGTTCAGGCCCGAGCTATGTTCGCGCAGTTCGTACAGGATTTCGTCCATCTCGAACGCGGCGAGGATCGTTTCGATCAGCACGGTCGCGCGGATCGTGCCGCGCGGCACGCCGACCACTTCCTGTGCGGCGACGAAGATGTCGTTCCACAGGCGTGCCTCGAGATGGCTTTCCATCTTCGGCAGGTAGAAGTACGGGCCCGAGCCGCGCGCGATCAGTTCCTTCGCGTTGTGGAACAGGAACAGCGCGAAATCGAAGATGCCGCCGGACACGCGCTGGCCGTCGACCGTCACGTGCTTTTCGTCGAGGTGCCAGCCGCGCGGACGCACGATCAGCGTCGCGACCTTGTCGTTCAACTGGTACGACTTGCCGTTCTGCTCGAGCGAGATCGTGCGGCGCACCGCGTCCTTCAGGTTGATCTGGCCGTCGATCTGGTTCGTCCAGCTCGGTGCGTTCGAATCCTCGAAGTCCGTCATGTACGAGTCGGCGCCCGAGTTCAGCGCGTTGATGATCATCTTGCGCTCGACGGGGCCGGTGATCTCGACGCGGCGGCATTGCAGGTCGGCCGGCAGCGGCGCGACTTTCCAGTCGCCTTCGCGGATCGCCTTCGTGTCGGCCAGGAAATCGGGGCGTTCGCCGGCATCGAGGCGCTTGGTGCGCTCGACGCGGGCCTGCAGCAGCGCCTTGCGGCGAGGTTCGAACGTGCGGTGCAGCGCTGCGACGAGTGCGAGCGCTTCGGGCGTCAGGATCGCTTCGTAACCCGGCTTGATTTCGCCGGTGATCGCCATGCCTTGCGGCAGCGTGATCGGGGTGCTCATGAGTCTCATCTCCTTGGTCGGTCAGTTGCGGTTTCGGTGAAGGGGGAAGGCGGCAGCGCCGCGAACGTCATGCGCCCGGGCTGGGGCGCGCGCGGTTTGCGGGTTTGCCGGACGGAGCCGGGGTGGCGAGGAATGCGAGCAGGTCGGCCATGCCGGTGCCGGTGCCGTCGGGCGGCGCGCCGAGTTCCTCGGCGGGCGCGCCCGTGCGGTTGAGCCAGAACGTCGTGTAGCCGAACCACGCGGCCCCCGCGACGTCCCATGCGTTCGACGACACGAACACGATGTCGCGCGGGTTCGCGCCGAACGCGGCAGTGCCGAGTGCGTACGCGACGGGGCTCGGTTTGTACGCGCGGACTGCATCGGCCGACAGCACGCGATCGAACAGGCCGTTCATGCCGGCGCTCTTGATCGCGATGTCGAGCATCTGCGGGGTGCCGTTCGACAGGATCGCGAGCGGCGGGCGCGGTTCGAGCGCGCGCAGCTTGCGCAGCGCGGGCAACGTGTCGGGATAGGTGGACAGGCACGCGTATTCGTCCATCAGCCGCTTTTCGGCCGCGCTGTTCAGCGCGAGCCCGAGCCGGCGTGCGGCGAACCGCAGCGCGTCGAGCGTGATGTCGCGGAACGGGCGATAGCGCGCGCCGGCCGGATCGGCCAGCGTGCGCAACTGCGAGTATTCGATTTGCTTGCGTCGCCACAGCTGCGACAACCGTTCCCCATGTCCGGGAAACATCTGCTCCGCAGCGGCCAGCACCGCACGCACGTCGAACAACGTGCCGAATGCGTCGAAGATGATTGCGTCGGGAGAGGAGAGTGTCGTTGTGGCCGACATAGCCTTGCGCTCCAGTTTCAGAGGTCGGATCGATTCTATTCGTGATCGCAGGTGCTAAAAAAGACGCTAATCATCACTTGATCTTTTACTTTCATATACCTAATCTTGAGCGGCTTCAGTCATGTGAAGGGCGGAAACCCCGTCCTTTCGAGTCATGGACCGGTTCAAACAGATCGAAACGTTCGCCGCGGTCGCGGCTAAGGGCAGCCTGTCGGCGGCCGCGCACGCGGAAGGCGTCGCGCCGGCCATCATCGGCCGTCGTCTCGATGCGCTCGAGGAGCGGCTCGGCGTCAAGCTGCTGGTGCGCACGACGCGCAAGCTCACGCTGACCTTCGAGGGCTCGGCATTCCTCGAGGATTGCCAGCGGATCATCAACGACATGCAGAACGCCGAGGCGAGCGTGTCCGCCGGCGGCGTGAAGGCGAGCGGCCACCTGCGCATTTCGGCGCCGGCCGGGTTCGGGCGACGTCACGTCGCGCCGCTCGTACCCGAATTCAGCGGCGCGCATCCGGACGTGTCGGTGACGCTGGATCTGTCCGACCGGATGGTCGACCTCGTCAACGAGGGGTTCGATTGCGCGGTGCGGCTCGGCGAGCTTCCCGACTCGTCCCTCGTGTCGCTCAAGCTCGGCGAGAACCGCCGCGTGTGCGTGGCGTCGCCCGCGTATCTCGCGCGGCGCGGCACGCCGGTCACGCTCGCGGAACTGGCACGCCACAACTGTCTCGCGCTTGCCGCGAACGCGAACCAGCAGCGCGGCTGGGCGTTCCAGGAGGACGACAAGGTCGTGTCGATTCGCGTGAACGGCACGATGGAGTGCTCGGACGGGGCGGTGCTGCACGAGTGGTGCCTCGCCGGTTACGGCCTCGCATGGCGATCGTGGTGGGAGGTGGGCGAGGACATCGCGGCCGGCCACCTCGTCAGCGTGCTCGACGCGTTCGCGGCGCCGCCGATCGGCATTCACGCGGTATTTCCGCAGCGCCGCCACCTGCCGTTGCGCGTGCGCCTTTTTCTCGATTACCTGAAACATACGTACGAAAGGCCCGGGTACTGGGGCGAGTAGGGTGTCTGCCGCTCGAGCCGATGCCGGTGGCGGGCCGTGCCGGCCCGCGTGTTTCCGATATGAGGGCGAACCCGCTGCCGGCGCCGGTCGCGCCGTTTCGCGCACTACAATCGAAACTGGCATGCGCGACGCGTCGCGGCCGGATCGCACGGGTTCGCGGCGCACGCGGTGCGACTGACGCAGGAGGGCGCGATGTTCCGGCACATCCTCGTTCCAACCGACGGTTCCGAACTGTCGCAAAAGGCGATCGACGGTGCGATCGATCTGGCGCGGGCGGTCGGCGCGCAGGTCACGGCCTATGCGTGCCTGCCGCAATATCCGTACTCGCCGTTTTCCGAAGTGATCATCGAGCCGCCCGCCGATTTCCGGGCGCGTAGCGAGCGTGAGGCACGTGCACATCTCGACGAGGTGCAGGCGGCCGCGCGGGAGGCCGGCGTCGTCTGCGACAGCTGGACGAGCGTGCATCCGTCGCCTTATCTCGGCATCATCGAGGCGGCCGAACGCGGCGGCTGCGACGTGATTTTCATGGCGTCCCACGGACGTCGCGGGCTCGGCAGCCTGTTGATCGGCAGCGAAACGCAGCGCGTGCTGACCCATACGAAAATTCCGGTGATCGTCTATCGGTAGGCTGGCGGCCGTCTTCGCCGCGCGGGCGGCAGCACGGCAGCGCCGCAGAAAAAGGGCGCGCCGGACGAAGCCGGCGCGCGTTGCGACTGGCGGCACGGAGCCGCGCGGCCGGTCGCGCGAATCATCGCGCGCCTGCCGTCTCCTCCCTGATTTTTATTCGGTACGGCCCGATGCGGCGCCGTCGCGTGACGGACGGGCACCGGTGCGACACTTGCGCGTGTCAGGCGACCTTCTTGCCGTCGAAGAACTGTTCATCTTCGGTCGAGCCGTGCAGCGCGGTCGTCGATGCTTCGCGCTCGACCGTCTGCGTCACCGCGTCGAAGTAGCCGGTGCCGACTTCGCGTTGATGCTTGACCGCCGTGAAGCCCTTGTCGGCCGCCGCGAACTCGGCTTGCTGCAACTCGACGAACGCGCTCATTTGCGTGCGGGCGTAGCCGTGCGCGAGGTTGAACATCGAGTAGTTCAGCGCATGGAAGCCGGCCAGCGTGATGAACTGGAACTTGTAGCCCATCGCGCCGAGTTCCTTCTGGAACTTCGCGATCGTCGCGTCGTCGAGGTTCTTCTTCCAGTTGAACGACGGCGAGCAGTTGTACGACAGCATTTTGCCCGGAAACTGCTTGTGGATCGCTTCCGCGAACTTCTTCGCGTACTCGAGATCCGGCTTGCCGGTTTCGCACCAGACGAGGTCGGCGTACGGCGCATAGGCGAGGCCGCGCGAGATCGCCTGCTCGATGCCCGGCTTCGTGCGGAAGAAGCCTTCGACCGTGCGCTCGCCCGTCAGGAACGGCTTGTCGTTGTCGTCGACGTCGGACGTGATCAGGTCCGCTGCTTCCGCGTCGGTACGTGCCACCAGCACGGTCGGCGTGCCCATTACGTCGGCCGCGAGACGCGCCGCCGAGAGCTTCGCGACCGCCTCGCGTGTCGGCACGAGCACCTTGCCGCCCATGTGTCCGCACTTCTTCACGGAAGCGAGCTGGTCTTCGAAGTGGACGCCCGATGCGCCGGCCTCGATCATCGCCTTCATCAGTTCGAACGCGTTCAGTACGCCGCCGAAGCCGGCTTCCGCGTCTGCGACGATCGGTGCGAAGAAGTCGACATAGCCTTCGTCGCCCGGGTTCTTGCCTTCCGACCACTGGATCTGGTCGGCACGCGTCAGCGTGTTATTGATGCGCTTGACGACGAGCGGCACCGAATTTGCCGGGTACAGCGACTGGTCCGGGTACATTTCGCCGGCGACGTTCGCGTCGCCCGCCACTTGCCAGCCGGACAGATAGATCGCCTTCAGGCCGGCTTTCACCTGCTGCATGGCCTGGTTGCCGGTCAGCGCGCCGAGGGCGTTGACGAACGGCTCTTCATTGATGAGGCGCCACAGTTTTTCGGCGCCGCGCCTGGCCAGCGTGTGCTCGACCACGATCGAGCCGCGCAGGCGGACCACGTCCTCAGCCGTGTAGCTGCGCTTGATGCCCTTCCAGCGCGAATCGGTTTCCCATTGTTTTTGCAGTTCCTGTGCCTGTTGCTGACGCGACATGATGCGCTCCTTGATGTGCGTGTTGCCTAATGGGTCAAAACGGACGGTGGCGATGCTGTTCTCGAAGCGGGCGGGTGCTGCGTTCCGGTTCGTGAAGTCTTGTATAAGAGTCTAGGTAAATCGACCGGAGCGGGACAGGGACTTTTTTAGGATGGGCGGAAAATATTTACTCTTATAAATCAATTGCTTGTGATTAACATTTCGCAATAAGGAACGTATTTTTCCATTCCGCAATTGTAAGGTTGTGCCACGCAGCATGATTTTTTACGACGCAAAAAAATTTTCCGCATCGTGAAATGTGGCGCGGGGCGAAAAAAAACCGGCGCGGATGCGCCGGTCTGCGGATGGTGGGGTGGCCATCCGTGGGGCGGCCGAGAGACCGCCCGTGCGTGCTTACGATGCGGAATTGCTGCGACGCGGGCCGCTGCTGCGCTGGCCGTCGCGACGCGGGCCGCCGTCACGGCTACCGCTCGGCTTGCCGCTCCAGCCGCCGCCATTGCCGCCGCCGTAGCTGCGGCCGTTGCCGCCGCCGTGACCGCCACCCGGCTTGCCGCCGAAACGACGACCGCCGTTACCGCCACCTGGACGGCCGCGGCCGCCGTTGCCGCGATCGTTGCGCGGGGGTGCCTTGCGCGGTTCGAAGCCTTCGATCACGTTGACCGGCAGCGGCGAGCGCACGAAGCGCTCGATGCGCTTGAGCGCACCTTGCTCGGCGTGGTGCACGAGGCTCACCGCGGTGCCCGAACGGCCGGCACGGCCCGTACGGCCGATACGGTGCACGTAGTCTTCCGCGAACTTCGGCAGGTCGTAGTTGAACACGTGCGTGATGCCGGGGATGTCGATACCGCGTGCCGCGACGTCGGTCGCAACCAGCACGCGCACGCGCCGCTCGCGCAGCGCACGGATCGTGCGGTTACGCGCGCCCTGCGGCAGGTCGCCGTGCAGCGCAGCCGATTCGAAGCCTGCGTCGGCGAGACGGCCGGCGAGCTGGTCGGCGTCGATCTTGGTCGCCGTGAAGATGATCGCCTGGTCGAGCGCGTCGTCGCGCAGCAGGTGATCGAGCAGGCGATCCTTGTGGTCGCGGTCGTCGACGTAATGCACGGTCTGCGCGATGTTCGCACGCGATTCGAGGCGTTGCTGGATTTCGATGCGCTCCGGATCCTTCAGCAGGCGGCTCGTCAGCGAACCGATCTTGCCGTCGAGCGTGGCCGAGAACAGCATTGTCTGGCGCGACTCGGGCGTTGCGGCGACGATCGTTTCGATGTCGTCGATGAAGCCCATGTCGAGCATGCGGTCGGCTTCGTCGAGCACGAGCATCTTCAGCTCGGACAGGTCGATGCGGCCACGCTCGAGGTGGTCGAGCAGACGGCCCGGCGTCGCAACCAGGATTTCCGGGTTCTTCGCGAGCAGCATCAGCTGCTGGCCGTAAGCGACGCCGCCGAGGATGCTGACCGTGCGCAGGCGCTTCAGGTGCTTGCCGTAGGTCGACGCGGCCGTGGTGACCTGCATCGCGAGTTCACGGGTCGGCGTCAGCACGAGCAGGCCAGGGCGGGCGACCGGCTGCGGGCGGCGCACACGGCGGTCGCCCTGGTTCGGTTCACGCGGCGCGCGCGGTTGCTGCGCCAGCGTCTTCTGGAGTTGCGCGAAGCGTTCGATCGCGGGCAGCATGAATGCGGCAGTCTTGCCCGAACCGGTCGGGCTCGATACCAACAGATCCCGACCGGCGATGCCGGCCGGAATCGCGCGCTGCTGGACCGGCGTCGGCTTGGCGTAGCCGGCGGCCTGCAGCGCGGAGACGATCTCCGGCGACAGCCCGAGCGACGCGAAAGTCGGCTCGTCCGACGCCGGTTCGACCGCGGCCGGTGCGGCGGCGTCGTCGAGACCGAGCGCCTGGTCGGCGATCGCGTTGAGCGGGCTGGTGTTGATGCTCGAAGTCATAACAATCCTTGAAACACAGTGGGTGAAACGTCGGCGCCAATCGCGCATACCCAAGTCGTCGGATTCAGCGAGCAAATCGGGAAACGGGTGCAATCCGCCGAACCTTCGGCGGATGAGGCATTAGAAGCTGTTTTGGGTGCGGCGCGCTTCTGGAGCGGGGCCGCCAGCCTAGTTGACGACCGCGAGGGTCGAAGCAGGAGGGGACAGGTTCTAAACCGGATTGGAGCTTAACGCTACGAGGCGTCAGGCCGGAACGGCTTACGAGCCGAGCGCGGAGGTGACGCAGGCCGCATTATAAAGAATTTTGCTGCGCTGCGCCACTGATTTGATTGCCTATTGCGGGCGGAGGCGTAGCGATCAGGACGCCGTGCCGTTCTTTAGCGATTCGACGAGCTCGATGTACTGCTGCTTCGCCGCATCCTGCGACGTGCCTTTCAGCGCTTCCCACGCATCGTACTTGTACTTGCCGACGATGTCGGTGAAGCCCGGCTTGTCGCCGTGCGCGTCGCCGTCGGTGGCCTGCTTGAAGAGTGCGTACAGGCGCAGCAGGGTCAGGTTGCCGGGGCGCTCGGTCAGTTGCTTGACGTCGACCTGGGCCTGGTCGAATTGGCTGGTGAGTTCGCTCATCGCGTGTCTCCGTAAGGGTTTCAAGTCGGGCGATCTTAACAAGCGAAGCGCCACGCGGGGTCGAGCGATCCTTCCAAACCGCCGGCGGCACGGGTGCACGTGGTGGAATCGGGCCCGATCGTCCGTGGGAGCGGGGCGCCGCATTACAATATCGGCCATGACGCAAACAGTGCTCCTCGCCATCGATACGTCGACCGAATACTGCTCGGTCGCGCTGCTGCGCTCGGCTCAGGCCGATGACGCCCTTTCCACCCCGCAAACCTGGGTCCGCCACGAGCCGACGGGCGCCGTGTCGAGCACGCGCGTGCTGCCGGCAATCCAGGAGCTTTTCGCCGAGTCGGGCCTGACGCTCGCCGACTGCGACGCGATCGCGTTCGGCGCGGGCCCCGGCTCGTTTACCGGGCTGCGTACCGCGACCGGCATTACCCAGGGACTCGCGTTCGGGCGCGGGCTGCCGGTCGTGCCGATCGGCACGCTGCTCGCGTGCGCGGAGCACGCGCGGCTGCGGGCGCCTGACACGACGCGTGTGCTGACTGTGCTCGACGCGCGAATGGACGAGGCGTACTGGGCCGACTTCGCGTGGGACGACAGTACGGGCGACTGGCGCACGCTGCATCCGGCTTCGCTCGATGCGCCGGGTGCCGTCGGCGTGCCCGACGCGCGGTTTACGCTCGCGGGCAACGCGGCGGCTGCATTCGGCGCGCAGTTGCCGGCCGCGGCACGCGCGGCCGTGATCGACGGCGAAGCGCTGCCACATGCGCTGGCGGTCGCGCATGCCGCGCTGCGGGCGTTTCGCGCCGGCCGTGCGGTGCCGGCCGACCAGGCCGCGCCCGAATACGTACGCGACAAGGTCGCGCAGACCACCGCAGAGCGGGTCGCGGCGCGTGCCGAGCAGGCGGGCGGAGCGAAAGGATGACCGGCGTACTGCTGAGCGACCGCTATCTGTCGCCGATGACCGATACGGATCTCGACGAGGTCGTCGCGATCGAGCAGGTCGCATACGAATTCCCGTGGAGCCGCGGCAACTTCGAGGATTCGCTGCGCAACGGCTATTTCGGCGTGTGCCTGCGGCACGTGACGGGCGCGCTCGTAGGTTACTGTGTGCTCATGCCGGTGATCGACGAGATGCATCTGCTGAACCTGTGCGTCGCGCCGGCCGCCCAGCAATCGGGCGCGGGTCTCGCGCTGCTGCGTGAAGCCGTGCGCGTTTCACGCGCGGAAGGGCTCGACGGCGTGCTGCTCGAGGTGCGACCGTCCAATCTGCGCGCGGTCCATCTGTACGAACGCTTCGGTTTCGTCACGATCGGTCGGCGCAAGAACTACTATCCGGCGCGGCATCGCAGCCGGGAGGACGCGATCGTGATGCGTCTGACGCTGAACAAGGATGGAGGGGACGCGCATGGCGTGGGCTGAAGCAGCGCTCGAGGAGATGGGGCTCGCGCAGCGCTGGGTGCGGCGCGGGCAACACGCGGAAAGTGCCGCAGCGACCGGGGCGTCCGCTGCGGTGGACGAGCCGTCTGTCGTTGCGGCGGAAACCGTCGCGCAAGCGCCGCAGCCGGCGGTTGAGCCGGCGCGCGACACGCAGGTCCCGGTAGCCCGTGAACGCGCACGTGACGATGCGCCGCCGGTTGGCAGGCCCGCGCGCGCTGCGGTGCCGCCCGATGGCGCGGGCAATGCTGCCCGGGCGGCGATCGTTGAAGGTCGTGCTCCCGTGCAGCGCATGCCGGCGGCTGCCTCGGACGACATGCCGCCGGTCACCGACGACGATTTCGCGTGGTTCGACGCCGCGCCGCCGGGCGATCCGCTGCCGGCCGCCGAGCCGCGTCCTGCCGCAACGCCGGTTGCGGCGCTCGACTGGGATGCGCTCGCCGCGCGCGTGGCCGATTGCACGAGCTGCCGTCTGTGCGAGAAACGCACCAACACCGTGTTCGGTGTCGGCGATCGCGACGCGGACTGGATGCTGGTCGGCGAAGCGCCGGGCGAGAACGAGGACAAGCAGGGCGAGCCGTTCGTCGGTCAGGCCGGCAAGCTGCTCGACAACATGCTGCAGTCGTTGTCGCTCAAGCGCGGCGAGAACGTCTACATCGCGAACGTGATCAAGTGCCGGCCGCCCGGCAACCGCAATCCGGAACCCGACGAGGTCGCGCGTTGCGAGCCGTACCTGCAGCGCCAGGTCGCGCTCGTGAAGCCGAAGCTGATCGTCGCGCTTGGCCGTTTCGCCGCACAGACGCTGCTGAAGACGGACGCGAGCATCGCGTCGCTCCGTGGGCGCGTGCATCAGTACGAGGGCGTGCCGGTGATCGTTACCTACCACCCCGCGTATCTGCTGCGTAGCCTGCAGGACAAGTCGAAAGCCTGGGCCGACCTGTGCCTCGCCCGCGACACGTTCCTGCGCGCAGGCAGCGCCGACGCGAACGAGCCGTCCGGACAATGACGACCGGCGCGGCGTTCGCGTTCGTCGATACGCTGCGCGATGTCGCGGTTCGCGACCTGGGCTGGCTTCTCGCGAGCCCGAGCTTGCTCACCGCGGCGCCTGGCGCGCCGCTCGCGCATCCGTGGTCGGATGCGGTCGAACGGGTGGCCGTCGAAGCGTGGCTCGTCGCGCTCGACGCCGCGCCCGAGCCGCTGCACCGGGCGCTCGACGGGTTGCGTCCCGTACGGCTCGGCCGCTATGCCGAATGCCTGCTCGAATATTTCCTCACGCACGGGCCATCGCTGCGGCTCGTCGCCGCCAATTTGCCGCTGCGCAGCAACGGCAAGACGCTCGGCGAAGTCGACTTCCTTGTCGACGCGCCAGGCGGGCAGCGCCTGCACTGGGAGCTCGCGGTGAAGTGCTATCTGTGTGCACCGGTGCGCGGCGACGCATCGCTCTCGGATTTCGTCGGGCCGAATCTCGTCGACCGCCTCGATCGCAAGCGCAGCCGGCTGCTCGACCATCAGCTGAGGTTGAGCGATCGCCACGGATTTGCGTTGCTCGGCTACGGCGCGCCGACCGATGCGCAGATGTTCGTCAAGGGATGGTTGTTCTATCCGCATGGAGAGCCGCTGCCGCCGGTGTCCGCGGAAATCGCGGCGGATCATGCTCGCGGCTTCTGGCTCACGCATGCGCAGTGGCCGGACTGGGCTGCCGCGCAACCCGACGGCGTGGCCTGGAACGTACTGGCGCGACTCGCATGGCTTGCGCCGCGGTATGGTGCGGCCGACGTCGTGCCCGAACCGCTGGCGAACGCGCTTGCGCTGCCGTCGGTATTGACGGCGCGCCAGGCCCCCGCGCTGATCGGCGTTCATCGACAGGACGGCGACGGCGCATGGCGCGAGATGTCGCGCGGCTTCATCGTGCCGGACGACTGGCCTGCACGTGCGCAGGCGTTTGCGGCAGAATAAGACTGACGCCGCGTCACGCGGCGCTTACCACCAGCGATGGAAGTGATGGACGGGCCCGACGCCGTGGCCGACGTCGAGCTGGCCGCTCGCGACGATCGCACCGGTGAGATACGCCTTCGCTTCGCGTACCGCGCTGTCGAGATCGGGCTGCTGCGGCAGCAGCGCCGCGATCGCCGACGACAGCGTGCAGCCCGTGCCGTGTGTGTTGCTGACGGGCACGCGTGTGCCGTCGAGCCGCACGTCATGTGCCGCATCGACGAGCCAGTCGGGGCTTGCAGTTGCATCGGGCAGGTGACCGCCTTTCATCAGCACGGCGCGCGCGCCGGTCTTCAGCAGCGCGTGGCCTTGCCGGACCATGTCGTCTTCGGTCGTCGCTGGCGCATCGCCGAGCAGCGCTGCCGCTTCGGGCAGGTTCGGCGTGACGACGGTGGCGAGTGGCAGCAGGACGTCGCGCAACGCGTCGACTGCCTCGGACGCGAGCAGCGCATGCGAACTTTTCGAGATCATCACCGTGTCGAGCACGACGAAGCGCGGTGCATAACGCCGCAGCGCGTCGGCGACCGCGTGCACGATCGCCGCGTTCGCGAGCATGCCGATCTTGACCGCGTCGATGCGGATGTCGTCGAACACGGCGTCGAGTTGCGCGGTGACGAACGACGCGTCCGGCGTGTGGACACCGGTCACGCCGCGCGTGTTCTGCGCGGTCAGCGCGGTGATCACGCTCGCGCCGTACGCGCCTAGCGCGGAAAACGTCTTCAGGTCGGCCTGGATGCCTGCGCCGCCGCCCGAGTCGGAGCCGGCGATCGTCAGGACGTTGGGTATCGGGTGCGTCATGATGGCAAGGCGCCGGTTCGGAGACCGGCGCCGACGGACGGAAACGGGAAGTGTAGCGTCAGTGCCGCGATTCGCCGATCAGCGCGACCGAATCGAACTGACGCTGGTTCGCCTGGTGGCGGCGCATCACGAGCCACATCGTCAGGCACACGAATGTGCCGAACAGCACGATCACGACGCCGACCGGCACGTCGAGCCAGACCAGTACCGCGTACAGGCACAGCATCACGAGCACCGACAGGTTCTCGTTGAAGTTCTGGACCGCGATCGAGTGGCCGGCCGATAGCAGCACGTGGCCTCGATGCTGCAGCAGCGCATTCATCGGAACCACGAAATAGCCGGACAGTGCGCCGACGGCGATCAGGAACAGGTACGCGACGATCAGGTACACCGGCAGTCGCAGGTGGCCGAGGTGCAGTGCCCAGTGCGACGGGAACAGGTTGCGCGTATAGAACGCCATCAGCATGACGGCGATACCCATGATGATGCCCACGGGCAGCACGGTGAGCGACTTCTTCAGCGGGATGCGCGCGGCGGCCGCGATCGCGCCGCCCGCGACGCCGACCGCCACCACGGCCTGCAGGATCGCGCCTTCGGACAGCGACATGTTGAGCGAAACTTCGGCCCACTTCAGCACGATGAACTGCAGCGTCGCGCCCGCGCCCCAGAACAGCGTCGTGACGGCGAGCGAGATCTGGCCGAGCTTGTCGCGCCAGAGCACCATGAAACAGTCGGCGAAATCGGTGAGGAGCTTGACCGGGCCGCGCTCCTGCTTCGGGTAGCGCGCGCCGGTGTCGGGAATCCGCAGGTTGAAGATCGCGGCGATCACGTAGATCGCCATGATGATCACCATTGCCGCTTCGGCGGGCGTGCCGATCCAGGCGGGGGTGTGCGCGATCACGTGCGACGCGATGTGCGGGCTGATCAGCGCACCGCCGAGCACGGTGCCGAGAATGATCGAACTGACGGTCGTGCCTTCGATCCAGCCGTTCGCGGCGACGAGCCGGTCGGCCGGCAGCAGTTCGGTCAGAATGCCGTATTTCGCGGGCGAGTAGGCCGCGGCGCCGAATCCGACGATGCCGTACGCGATCAGCGGGTGGGCGCCGAACAACATGATCATGCAGCCGACCACCTTGATCGTGTTGGTGATGAACATCACGCGGCCCTTCGGGCGGGAATCGGCGAACGCACCGACATACGCCGCCAGCACCACATAGGACAACACGAAGAACAGCTTGAGCAGCGGTGTCATCCAGTTGGGAGCGTGTAAGTCTTTCAGCAGGGCGATGGCGGCGATGAGGAGCGCATTGTCGGCCAACGACGAGAAAAACTGCGCGGCCATGATGGTGTAAAAACCTTTTTTCATCTGATGCGATGCTTTCGTCGCTGCGGCAGGGCCGCGTAGGCCGCCTGGTATGCGATCGGCTTATTCCGTTCGAAATGGGTTGTGCGCACGGCTTTATAACACGAAAATACGACAATTCGGACTAGCAAGATTCCCCGATCGTTCCGCAAATTGTCGGCTTCGGTGCTCAAAAGGCGCGGTAAGCTGATGATTCGCAAGCGTCTTTACGTAAAATTCCCATGCCGCGCCCGATCTCCGCCACCATCCATACCGCCGCCCTCGCGAACAATCTCTCCGTCGTCCGCCGATTTGCCGGCCCGTCCAAGGTCTGGGCGGTCGTCAAGGCCAACGCGTACGGCCACGGTCTCGCACGTGCGTTTCCCGGCCTGCGCGGCACCGACGGCTTCGGCCTGCTCGACCTCGACGAGGCCGTGAAGCTGCGCGAGCTCGGCTGGGCCGGCCCGATTCTGCTGCTCGAAGGGTTCTTCCGCTCGACCGACATCGACGTGATCGACCGCTACAGCCTGACGACGACCGTCCATAACGACGAGCAGATGCGGATGCTGGAGACGGCACGGCTGTCGAAGCCCGTCAACGTCCAGCTCAAGATGAACAGCGGGATGAACCGGCTCGGCTACGCGCCGGAGAAATACCGTGCCGCGTGGGAACGTGCCCGTGCGTGCCCCGGCATCGGCCAGATCACGTTGATGACCCATTTTTCGGATGCCGACAACGAGCGCGGCGTCGCCGAGCAGCTCGCGACGTTCGAGCGCGGCGCGCAAAGCATTGCCGGTGCGCGCAGCCTCGCGAATTCGGCTGCCGTGCTGTGGCACCCGGATACGCATTTCGACTGGGTGCGTCCGGGGATCATGCTGTACGGCGCATCGCCGTCGGGGCTGTCGGCCGATATCGCCGATACCGGGCTGAAGCCCACGATGACGCTGGCGTCCGAGCTGATCGCGGTGCAGACGATCGCGAAGGGCCAGGCGATCGGCTATGGCTCGACGTTCTCCGCGCAAGCGCAAATGCGCATCGGCGTCGTCGCGTGCGGCTATGCGGACGGCTATCCGCGCGTCGCGCCCGAGGGCACGCCCGTGATCGTCGACGGCATCCGCACGCGGATCGTCGGCCGCGTGTCGATGGACATGATCACCGTCGACCTGACGCCGTGCCCGCAGGCCGGCGTCGGTGCGCGGGTCGAGCTGTGGGGCAACGCGCTGCCGATCGACGACGTCGCGCGCCATTGCGGGACCATCGGCTATGAACTGATGTGCGCGGTCGCCGCCCGCGTACCGGTGCGCGCGGAATAAGGGCGTCGCGCGTGGCCAAACAGAAAACCGTCTACGTCTGCAGCGAGTGCGGCGGACAAACGCCGAAGTGGCAGGGGCAATGCCCGTCGTGCCAGGCCTGGAACACCCTCGTCGAATCGGTTGCCGAATCGCCGGCGGCCCATCGCTTCCAGTCGCTCGCGAAGCGGGCGCCCGTGCAGCGTCTGGTCGACATCGAGGCGGCCGACGTGCCGCGCTTCTCGACGGGGATCGGCGAATTCGACCGCGTGCTCGGCGGCGGGCTGGTGCCGGGCGGCGTCGTGCTGATCGGCGGCGATCCGGGCATCGGCAAGTCGACACTGCTGCTGCAGTCGCTCGCGGACATCGCGAGCGAGCGGCGAGCACTCTATATCAGTGGCGAGGAATCGGCCGCGCAGATCGCGTTGCGCGCACAACGGCTCGCGCTGCTCGACGGCGGCGCGCCGGTGGCCGAGTTGCAGCTGCTCGCGGAGATCCAGCTCGAGAAGATCCAGGCGGCGATCGACGCCGAGCGGCCGGACGTGGCCGTCATCGACTCGATCCAGACCGTTTATTCGGAGGCGCTGACGTCGGCGCCCGGTTCGGTCGCGCAGGTGCGCGAATGCGCGGCGCAGCTCACGCGCATCGCGAAGCAGTCCGGCACCGCGATCATCATGGTCGGGCACGTGACGAAGGAGGGCAACCTTGCCGGCCCGCGCGTGCTCGAGCACATCGTCGACACGGTGCTGTACTTCGAAGGCGATACCCATTCGTCGTTCCGGCTCGTGCGCGCGTTCAAGAACCGCTTCGGTGCGGTCAACGAACTCGGCGTGTTTGCGATGACCGAGCGCGGGCTGCGCGGTGTCGCGAACCCGTCCGCGCTGTTCCTGTCGCAGCACGAGCAGGTCGTGCCGGGTTCGTGCGTGCTCGTCACGCAGGAAGGCACGCGCCCGCTGCTCGTCGAAATCCAGGCGCTCGTCGATACGGCGCACGTGCCGAACCCGCGCCGGCTCGCGGTCGGTCTCGAGCAGAACCGGCTCGCGATGCTGCTCGCGGTGCTGCACCGACACGCCGGCATCGCGTGCTTCGACCAGGACGTGTTTCTGAACGCGGTGGGCGGCGTGAAGATCACCGAGCCGGCCGCCGACCTGGCGGTGCTGCTCGCGATCCATTCGTCGATGCGCAACAAGGCGCTGCCGAAGGGGCTGATCGTGTTCGGCGAGGTGGGGCTGGCGGGTGAGATCCGGCCGTCCCCGCGCGGGCAGGAGCGGCTGCGGGAAGCCGCGAAGCTTGGATTCACGGCTGCGCTGATCCCTAAGGCGAACGCACCGAAGCAGCCGATCGAAGGACTGAACGTGATGGCCGTCGAGCGGCTCGAGCAGGCGATCGACCGCGTACGCGATCTCGAATGACCGCGCCTGGCCGGCGCCATCGCATGCCGGCACGCGGTGATCTGTCGCGTAATTCAATGTAAAGAATATGTAGGCTTCTGTAACCCGCCGGACATTGCTTTTCCCTATCCTTTGCCGGATTGTCGAACCGCGCAATGCGAAGGGAACCTATGTTGAAACAGTATGGGGAAGCGCCGAGCGGACGCCTTTACAACCTGCGCGGCTGCCGCGTGTCGGAGCCGATCGTCCACCCGTGGGGCGGCGGATGCCGGATCGTCGAATGGATCGATGACGAAGGGCGCCTCGCACGCCGCGTCGTCTCCGAGGACGTGACGGAAGCGGAAGTCGCCGCGGCGATTCGCCGCCCGACCGAAGGGCGGCGTTACTTGATGGGCGACGACGAGCAGATGCCGCGCGATACGTTACCGCGGCGTTGAGCGGGCGGCGTGGCGAAGCGCCGACCAGGCGGCCGGGCCAGGGTGCCCGGCTTTGTCGTTTACGGGCCTGGAGCAGGCTCGTCGCTCGCTGAAATGCCGCGTGCGCGGTGCTGCCGGTGGCGGGTCCGTCGGATGGCCGTCGGGCTGTGTCCGGCCTCAGCCGATCTGCTCGAGTTCTTCCTGTAACGCGAGCCAGTCTGCCTCGACGGTTTCGAGCCGCGTGTTGACTTCCCCGAGCGTGCGGATCACTTCGGTCAGTTCGGTCTTGCGCGCGGCCTCATAGCTCGCCGGATCGGCGACGAACGCGTCGAGGCGCGCCTTCTCCGCGTGCAGCGTTTCCATTTCTTTCTCGAGCTTCGTGATGCGGTTCTGCAGCGGTTTCTTCAGTTGCGACAGCCGCTGGCGCTCTTCGGCCGCCTGACGTTTCTGATCCTTGCGGTTGACGCCCGGATCCGCGCCCGCCGCCGCCGCACTATCGGCCTTGGCGGCCGCGCGCTGTTCGGCCGCGTGCTGCAGCAGCCAGTCGCGGTAGTCGTCGAGGTCGCCGTCGAACGGTTGCAGCCGGTGTTTCGCGACGAGCATGAACTGGTCGGTCGTCGCGCGCAGCAGATGGCGGTCGTGCGACACGAGGATCAGCGTGCCTTCGAACTGCGCGAGCGCCATCGTCAACGCGTGACGCGTTTCGAGGTCGAGGTGGTTCGTCGGTTCGTCGAGCAGCAGCAGGTTCGGCTTCTGCCAGATGATCAGCGCCAGCGCGAGCCGCGCCTTCTCGCCGCCGGAGAACGGGCCGACGGGGCTCGTCGCCATGTCGCCCGAGAAATTGAAGCCGCCGAGGAAGTCGCGCAGTTCCTGTTCGCGCGTGTCCGGCGCAAGCCGCGCCAGGTGCGCGAGCGGCGAATCGTCTTCGCGCAGCGTTTCGAGCTGGTGCTGCGCGAAATAGCCGATCGTCAGTCCCTTGCCGTCGCGCACGTGGCCCGACAGCGGCGCGAGCGTGCCGGCCAGCGTCTTGATCAGCGTCGACTTGCCCTGGCCGTTCGCGCCGAGCAGCCCGATGCGCTGGCCGTTCTGGATCGACAGTGCCACGCGTTCGACGATCGGGATTTCCGCGCCGTCGTCGGCATGGTAGCCGCAGCGGACATCTTCCATCACCATCATCGGGTTCGGCGCGGCATCGGGCGTGCGGAATTCGAACGTGAACGGCGACGCGATGTGCGCGGGCGCGATCAACTCCATTTTTTCGAGCGCCTTCATCCGGCTTTGCGCCTGCTTGGCCTTGGTCGCCTTGGCCTTGAAGCGGTCGACGAAGCTTTGCAGGTGTTCGATCGTCTTTTGCTGCTTTTCGTATGCGCTTTGCTGCAGCGCCAGCTGTTGCGCGCGCAGCACTTCGAACTGCGAGTAGTTGCCGCCGTAGCGCTTCACCTGGCGATTTTCCAGGTGCAGCGTGACGTTGCAGATCGAATCGAGGAATTCACGGTCGTGCGAGATCACGACGAGCGTGCCGGCATAACGGTGCAGCCAGTCTTCGAGCCAGACGATCGCGTCGAGGTCCAGGTGGTTGGTCGGTTCGTCGAGCAGCAGCAGGTCGGAGCGGCACATCAGCGCTTGCGCAAGGTTCAGGCGCATGCGCCAGCCGCCCGAGAAGCTGGCCACGGATTCGCGCGTTTGCGCGAGGGTGAAGCCGAGGCCGAGCAGCAGTGCTTCGGCACGCGCGGGCGCGGTATAGCCGTCGGCGTCGGCGAAAGCCGCGTGGGCGTCGGCTTCGGCTGCGCCGTCATGCGCGGCCGATGCGGCGGCGATGCGCGCTTCGATCTCGCGCAGCGCGGTGTCGCCGTCGAGCGTGTAGTCGAGCGCGGAGCGGTCGACGGCGGGCGTTTCCTGCGACACGTGGGCGATTCGCCACGACGGTGGCATCGAGAAATCGCCGGCGTCGGAATGCAGCTCGCCGCGCAGGACCGAGAACAGCGTCGATTTGCCGGCGCCGTTCGCGCCGATCAGGCCGGCTTTCTCGCCGGGATTGAGGACGAACGAGGCCGACTCGAACAGCGGCTTGGTGCCGCGCGCAAGGCTGAACTGATTGAAACGGATCACGGCGTGAATGACTGGCCAAAACCGCTATTCTAGACTGCGCGCGACTCGCCCCGGGCATCGGCCGCTCGGCGGATGCCGCAACGGCGCGATTTCGCCTAGACTCCACGTCGATCCGGTTTCGTAAAAGGAGTACCCGATGTCCACCCTGTATTCGTTCAGCGCAGAGACGCTTGCCGGCCAGCCGGCCTCGCTCGATGCGTACCGCGGCAAGGTGCTGCTGATCGTCAACACCGCGAGCGAGTGCGGTTTCACGCCGCAGTACGCGGGGCTGCAGAAGCTGTACGACCAGTACGCGGCCCGCGGTTTCTTCGTGCTCGGTTTTCCGTGCAACCAGTTCGGCAAGCAGGAGCCGGGTGACGCCGCGCAGATCGGCACGTTCTGCGAGCGCAACTACGGCGTCACGTTTCCGATGTTCGCAAAGATCGACGTGAAGGGCGATCACGCGCATCCGCTGTATCGCTATCTGACCGGCGAAGCGCCTGGCATCCTGGGCCTGAAGGCGATCAAGTGGAATTTCACGAAATTCCTGGTCGATCGCGACGGGCGCATCGTCAAACGCTACGCGCCGTCGACGAAGCCCGAGGAAATCGCCGCGGATATCGACAAGCTGCTGTAACCGCATGAAGCGGCGGGCGGGCCGAACGGGCTGCGTGCCGCCGCGGGGCGAGCAGGGCAGGGAACGCGCGGGAGCGCGCCGTCGTGATTGTCGCCAGCGGCGGCGTTCGTGCGTTCGTTACAGGATCGGCGCGAACAGGCGCGCGACGTGCATCGCGATGCGCCGCCAAGCGGGCGATGTCCGATACTCGCTCGCATCGACCTCGTAGGCCTGCGCGAAGTCGACGTCGAGCATTGCCTCGACCTCGTCGGCGAAGGTGCGATCCACGGTCAGCACCATGATCTCGAAATTGAGCCGGAACGAGCGATTGTCGAGGTTCGCACTGCCGATTGCGGCCGCCACGCGGTCGATCAGCACCACTTTCTGGTGCAGGAAGCCCGGCCGGTAGCGGAACACCTTCACGCCGGCATCGACGAGATCGCGCGCGTAGAGCTTCGACGCCTCGAACACGACGTAATGGTCGCGCCGGCTCGGGATCAGGATGCGTACGTCGACGCCGCGCATGACCGCGAGCTTCAGCGCGGCGATCACCGCTTCGTCGGGCACGAGGTACGGCGTCGTGATCCAGACCCGTTCACGCGCCGCGTTGATCGCCTCGACGAAGAACAGCGACCCGGTTTCCTGCTTGTCGGCGGGCCCCATCGGCACCACGAGGCAATGCATCGCGTCGTCGGGCAGTGCCGCCGGCGGTGCGGCGAGCGGCGGCAGCGTCTGTGTCGCCCAGTGCCAGTCTTCGGCGAACACGTACTGAATGCTGGTGACCACCGGGCCGCGTATCTCGATGTGAGTGTCGCGCCATGGCGACAGGCGCCGGTTCGCGCCGAGATATTCGACGCCGACGTTGTGCCCGCCGACGAACGCGCGGTTGCCGTCGACGACGACGATCTTACGATGGTTGCGGAAGTTGAGCTGGAAGCGGTTGACGAACTTGCGGTGGGTCGCGAACGGATGGACCTCGACACCGCCGCGGCGCAGCGTGTCGACGTAGCTGTGCGGCAGGTCGAAGCTGCCGATACTGTCGTACAGCAGGTAGCAGCGCACGCTGGCCGCGGCGCGGGCGAGCAGTGCATCGCGCAACATCTGGCCGAGCGCGTCGTCGCGCACGATGAAGAACTGGACCACCACGTAGTCGCGCGCCTCGTCGATCGCCGACAGGATCGCGGAGAACGTTGCATCGCCGTTGACGAGCGTGCGCACCGCATTGCCGCCGACGAACGGCATGCCGCCGAGCCGCGTGAGCGCGAGCACGGCGGCACGGCCGATCGCATCGGCGGCCGGCCCGTCTGCCGCGTCGGCCTCGAGCCACGGCGTGCGCGGTGTGTGCGTGCGCAACGCTTCCATCTCGTGGCGTCGTGCGTCGACGTAGCCGGAGAACTTGCTGCGGCCGAGGAACAGGTAAGGGATGAGTGTCAGGTACGGCATCGCCGCGAGCGACACGGCCCACGCGATCGCGCCCTGCGACGTGCGGGTGTTCATGATCGCGTGACATGCCGCGATGATCCCGAGCGCGTGGATGGCCAGGATCAGGGTGCCGAGGTGTAGCCAGTCGAGGGTCATAGGCGCGTGACGGACTCCTGAAGTCGTGCGGCGCGGCGGCCGCTTACGCGCATCTTACCGAACCGTGCGATGCAGTGGTATGTCGTACCGCACGGTTCGGTCCCGGGGTGCCGTCAGGCCTTGCGCGGCAGGTCCGACGCCTGGATCAGGAACACGCTGTCGTCGCCGGCGCTGGTGGGCAGCCACGTGAGATCGAGACCACCGAACGCGGCGTCGACGTTCTCGCGTTCGTTGCCGATCTCGACGACGAGCACGCCGTCGTCGTGCAGCCACTTGTGCGCTTCGGCGATGATCCGTCGCACGATGTCCATCCCGTCGTCGCCGCCGGCGAGCGCCATCTCCGGCTCGTGCCGGTACTCGGGCGGCAGTGCCGCCATCGACGTTGCGTTCACGTACGGCGGGTTCGTCAGGATCACGTCGTAGCGCGTATCGGGTTCGGCGCGGAACGCGGGCAGCGGCGCGTACAGGTCGCCGCGATGCAGCGCGATGCGATCGTCGAGGCCGTAGTCGCGTACGTTGATTGCCGCGACTTCGAGGGCCTTGTCGGACAGGTCGACCGCGTCGATCTCGGCGTTCGGGAACGCGCTGGCCGCGAGGATCGCGAGACAGCCCGAGCCGGTGCACAGCTCGAGCACCGCGCCGACCTGCTCCGGATCGGCGACGTACGGCTGCAGCCCGTCGTCGAGGAGTTCGCCGATGAACGAGCGCGGCACGATCACGCGCTCGTCGACGTAGAAGCGATGGCCGTGCATCCACGCTTCGTGCGTGAGATACGCGGCCGGCACGCGCTCCGTCGCGCGTCGCTCGATCACCGCGAGCACCGCGGCGATTTCGTCGGGCAGCAGGCGCGCATCGAGGAACGGCTCGAGCGTGTCGAGCGGCAGGTCGAGCGTATGCAGCACGAGGTAGGCGGCTTCGTCGTACGCATTGTCCGAGCCATGGCCGAACGAGAGCTTCGCCTTCGAGAAGCGCGTGACTGCGTAGCGCAGCAGGTCGCGAACGGTTGCAAAAGGTGTCGTCATGCGAGGCTCCATCAGGCGATCAGTTGTTCGAGCACGCGGCGGTACACGTTCTTCAGCGGATCGACGAAACGCAAGTCGATGTGCTCGTCGATCTTGTGGATACTGCCGTTCGGCGGGCCGAACTCGATCACCTGCGGGCAGATGCGCGCGATGAAGCGTCCGTCGGACGTGCCGCCCGTCGTCGACAGTTCGGTCGTGATACCCGTCTCGGCGCGGATCGCGTTCTCCAGCGCGTTCGACAGTTCGCCGCGCGGCGTGAGGAACGGCAGGCCGCTTACCGACCACTTCAGCGTGTATTCGAGGCCGTGCTTGTCGAGGATCGCATGCACACGTGCCTGCAGGCCCTCGACGGTACTTGCCGTCGAAAAGCGGAAGTTGAACATCAGGTCGGCGTGGCCGGGGATCACGTTGGTCGCGCCGGTGCCTGCGTGCAGGTTCGACACCTGCCACGTGGTCGGCGGGAAGTATTCGTTGCCTTCGTCCCACTGTTCGGCAGCGAGCTCGGCGAGCGCCGGCGCAAGCAGGTGGATCGGGTTCTTCGCGAGATGCGGGTACGCGATGTGGCCTTGCACGCCCTTGACGATCAGTTCGCCCGACATCGAGCCGCGGCGGCCGTTCTTGACGACGTCGCCGAGTTCGGCGGTCGACGTCGGCTCGCCGACGATGCAGTAGTCGAGGCGTTCGCCGCGCGCTTCCAGCAGCTCGACGACCTTCACGGTGCCGTCGGTAGCCGGGCCTTCCTCGTCGCTCGTGATCAGGAATGCGATCGCGCCGCGGTGGCCGGGGTGAGCCGCGACGAATTCCTCCGACGCGACGACGAATGCGGCGAGCGACGTCTTCATGTCGGCCGCGCCGCGGCCGTACAGCTTGCCGTCGCGATGGGCCGGGATGAACGGCGGCGAGGTCCACTGTTCGAGCGGGCCGGTCGGCACGACGTCGGTGTGGCCCGCGAACGCGAGCAGCTTGCCGTCGCGACCGTCGGCGCCGCGCTTGACGGCCCACAGGTTGGTCACGCCATGCGACGCGATGGTTTCGCATTCGAAGCCGAGGGCGGCGAGGCGCTCGGTCATGATCTGCTGGCAATGCTGGTCGTCGGGCGTGACGGATGCGCGGGCGATCAGCTGTTCGGTAAGGGCTAGGGTGGCGGACATGGTTCGGACCACTTTGGATAAAAAATGCCGGCGCGGTGGCCGGCAGCGATGAGACGTCGGGCTGCGCCCGCGGGCGCAGCGTGCGCGGCCCTAGGCGGCAAACAGCGCCGCGTACTGATCTGCCACGAAGCCGAGCGATTTCACGCGGCCGTTGACGACGAGCACGGGGCGCTTGATGACCGACGGCTTGTGGATCATCAGCGCGACCGCGCCGGACTTCGTTTCCGCGGCCGCCTTCATGGCGTCGTCCAGGCCGCGCCACGTGGTACCGCGCTTGTTCACGAGCGCGTCGAGCGACACGTCCTTCAGCCAGTCCTCGACGAGCGGTGCGCTGACGCCGAGCTTCTTGAAGTCGTGGAACTCGAATTCGACGCCGTGATCGTCGAGCCACACGCGGGCCTTCTTCACGGTGTCGCAGTTCGGAATGCCGTAGACGACCACGGTACGCGGCTTGGCCATCAGTCGCCTCGCAGCAGCTCGTTCAGGCCGACCTTCGCGCGGGTCTTCGCGTCGACCTTCTTCACGATCACCGCGCAGTACAGGCTGTGCGAGCCGTCCTTCGACGGCAGGTTGCCGGCGACCACGACCGAGCCGGCCGGGATGCGGCCGTAGGTGACTTCGCCCGTTTCGCGATCGTAGATCTTCGTGCTCTGGCCGAGGTACACGCCCATCGAGATCACCGAATTCTCTTCGACGATCACGCCTTCGACGACTTCCGAGCGCGCGCCGATGAAGCAGTTGTCTTCGATGATGACGGGGTTCGCCTGCAGCGGCTCGAGCACGCCGCCGATGCCGACGCCGCCCGACAGGTGCACGTTCTTGCCGATCTGGGCGCACGAACCGACCGTTGCCCACGTATCGACCATCGTGCCTTCGTCGACGTATGCGCCGATGTTCGTGTACGACGGCATCAGCACGACGTTCTTCGCGATGAACGAGCCGCGGCGCGCAATGGCCGGCGGCACGACGCGGAAGCCGCCCGCGGCGAAGTCTTCGGCCGTGTAGTTCGCGAACTTCGACGGCACCTTGTCGTAGAACTGCGAGTAGCCGCCGGCGGGCATGGGTGCGTTGTCCTCCAGGCGGAACGACAGCAGCACGGCCTTCTTCAGCCACTGGTGCACGGTCCAGTTGCCGTCGATTTTCTCGGCGACGCGCAGCGCGCCTTTGTCGAGCTGCTCGATCGCGTGAGCGACGGCTTCGCGGACTTCGGCAGGCGCGGCCTTCGGCGACAGCTCGGCGCGGTTTTCCCAGGCGGTATCGATGATTTGCTGAAGTTGTTGCGACATGTTCGTTTTCGCAGGAGATGAATGGAATTGATCGGTATGGACGTCTTACTGCGCGAGAGCCCGGCAGAAATCGACGATGCGTTGCGCGCCCTCGACGCATTCGGGGGTGCCCGCGACGAGCGCGATCCGGATGAAATCGCGGCCCGGATTCGTGCCGTGCGCATCACGCGCCAGGTACGAGCCGGGCAGAACCGTCACATTATAGTCGGCGTACAGGCGGCGGGCGAACTCGGTATCCGACAGGCCGGTGCGCGCGACGTTGGCCCACAGGTAGAACGCGGCGTCGGGCAGCTTCACGTCGATCACGTCGGCCAGCATCGGCGTGACGGTATTGAACTTCTGCACGTACAGCGCGCGGTTCTCGCGCACGTGCGCCTCGTCGTTCCACGCGGCGATGCTCGCATGCTGCCAGACCGGTGACAGCGCGGCGCCGTGATAAGTGCGGTACAGCAGGAATTTCTTCAGCAGCGCGGCATCGCCGGCGACGAAGCCCGAGCGCATGCCCGGCACGTTCGAGCGCTTCGACAGGCTCGACAGCATCACCAGGCGCTCGAAACCGCGGCCGAGGCGGTGCGCGGCCTCGAGGCCGCCGAGCGGCGGCGCCGCTTCGTCGAAATAGATTTCCGAATAGCACTCGTCGGACGCGATCACGAAGCCGTGACGGTCGGACAGCGCGAACAGCTCGCGCCAGTCGTCGAGCGTCAGCACGGCGCCCGTCGGGTTGCCCGGCGAGCACACGTACAGCAACTGCGTGCGCGCCCAGACTTCGTCGGGTACGGCCGCGTAGTCGCACGCGAAGTTGCGCGCCGGGTCGCTGTTCGCGAAATAGGGTTCGGCACCGGCCAACAGCGCCGCGCCTTCGTAAATTTGATAGAAAGGATTCGGACAGAGTACGATCGCCTTCTTGCCGTCCTCGGTCGGGCGTGCGTCGATGACCGTCTGTGCGAGCGAGAACAGCGCCTCGCGCGACCCGGACACCGGCAGCACCTGCGTCGCCGGATCGATCGGCGGCAGCCCGTAGCGGCGTTCGAGCCAGTGCGCGATCGACGTGCGCAGCGCGTCCGAGCCGGCGGTGGCCGGGTACGACGCGAGGCCGTCGAGGGCCGCGACCACGGCGTCGCGGATCAGCGCCGGGGTCGGGTGCTTGGGCTCGCCGATGCCGAAGCTGATCGGTTTCAGGCTGGCGGACGGCATACCGGCACCGGGCGTCACGTCCTTGAACAGGGCGCGCAGCTTTTCGAAGGGATAGGGCTGGAGCGAGTCGAGTCGAGGGTTCACGGGCGAAGCGGCCATCGCGGCCTGGTTGGAACGAAAGGGGGCGGCCCAGGGGCCGCGCGGCTGCGAACGGGCGCCGACGGCGCGCGGTTCGCAGCGAGCGATTATAGCGTGACGCAATGCGGTCACGGCCCGCCGGAACGGCGGCCGGGCCGGTCGAATAAAGGGTATCGAACCAAATGAACAACCCGGTACGCGGCAGCCTGCCGACGCTGGCCATCCTGATCGGCGCCTCGGTATGGGGCCTGATCTGGTATCCGCTGCGGATCCTCGCGTCGCTCGGCCTCACCGGCACGCTCGCGAGCGCGCTGACGAGCGCCGTCGCGTTCCTGTTCGTGATCGTCGTGCGCCACCGCACGATTTCGACGCTGCGCTGGCACTGGGTGGTGCCGGGCATCGCGATCACGGCCGGCGTGACGAACCTCGGCTTCGTGTGGGGCACGATCCACGGCGAAGTGTTGCGCGTGATGCTGCTGTTCTACCTGACCCCGGCGTGGACTGCGATCTATGCGCATTTCCTGTTGCGCGAACGGCTGACGTGGGCGGGCGCGGGGCTGGCGGCGCTGTCGATCGGCGGCGCGATGCTGATGCTGTGGTCGCCGAAGCTCGGCGTGCCGCTGCCGGCCAACCCGGCCGAGTGGGCGGGGCTCGCGGCCGGACTGAGTTTCGCGATGAGCAACGTGCTCGTGATCAAGACGAGCCGCGAACTGCCGGAGATGCGCGCGGAAATGCGCACGGCGACGCTGTTCGGCGGCGCGGCGGTGTTCGGCGCGATCGCGTCGCTGTTCGAGGGGTTGCCGGCCGCGCCGGCGGGCAACCAGTTCGGCACCGCGGCGCTGATCATCGTCGCGATCGGCGTGACGATCGCGGTGAACAACCTGCTCGTGCAATACGGGCTCGCGCGGGTACCGGCGAACCGCGCGTCGATCATCATGCTGTTCGAGATCGTGATCACCGCGCTGTCGGCGTGGGTGTTCGCGAACGAACTGCCGACCGCGCGCGAGTGGGCGGGTGGCGCGTGCATCGTGCTCGCGACGCTGCTGTCGAGCCGGGTCCATCGTGCCACGCCGGCGCCGGGCAAACCCGGCGACGGGCGGGACGGCGCACGCGCGATGGTATGATGGAAGCCGTTTGCGGGGCCTAACGCTGGATGCGCGCGGCCCCGCTTTTGAATTCCGGGGCGCGTCGCGCACACGGGCCGTTCGGCCCCGCGCATCGCGGCCCCGTCCGTTTCACACCTTCTTCACATCCGATACCGCCGTGCGTCTGAGCTCGATCAAACTCGCTGGCTTCAAATCCTTTGTCGATCCCACGCATTTCCAGGTTCCGGGCCAGCTTGTCGGCGTGGTGGGCCCGAACGGGTGCGGCAAGTCCAACATCATCGATGCCGTGCGCTGGGTGCTCGGCGAGTCGCGCGCGTCCGAGCTGCGCGGCGAGTCGATGCAGGACGTGATCTTCAACGGCTCGACCGCCCGCAAGCCCGGCAGCCGGGCAAGCGTCGAACTGATCTTCGACAACTCCGACGGCCGTGCGGCCGGACAGTGGGGCCAGTACGGCGAGATCGCCGTGAAGCGCGTGCTGACGCGCGACGGCACGTCGAGCTACTACATCAACAACCTGCCGGCGCGCCGCCGCGACATCCAGGACATCTTCCTCGGCACCGGTCTCGGCCCGCGCGCGTACGCGATCATCGGGCAGGGGATGATCGCGCGGATCATCGAGGCGAAGCCGGAAGAGCTGCGCGTGTTCCTCGAGGAAGCCGCGGGCGTGTCGAAGTACAAGGAGCGCCGCCGCGAGACCGAGAACCGTCTGCACGACACGCGCGAGAACCTGACGCGCGTCGAGGACATCGTCCGCGAACTCGGCGCGAACCTCGAGAAGCTCGAGGCGCAGGCCGTCGTCGCGACCAAATACAAGGAACTCGTCGCCGACGGCGAGGAGAAGCAGCGCCTGTTATGGCTGCTGCGCAAGAACGAGGCCGCGGGCGAGCAGCAGAAACAGCAGCGGGCGATCGAGCAGGCGCAGATCGACCTCGAGGCGCAGACGGCCAAGTTGCGCGAGGTCGAGTCGCAACTCGAGACGCTGCGGGTCGCGCATTACTCGGCGAGCGACGCGATGCAGGGTGCGCAGGGCGCGCTCTACGAGGCGAATGCCGAAGTGAGCCGCCTCGAGGCCGAGATCAAGTTCATCGTCGAATCGCGCAACCGCGTGCAGGCGCAGATCGCTGCACTGAACGCGCAGCGCGAGCAATGGCGCGCGCAGGCCGAGAAGGCGCAGGACGAACTCGAGGAAGCCGAAGAGGCGCGCGCGATGGCCGACGAGAAGGCCGCGCTCGCTGAAGACAATGCGGCGGCGAAGCACGACGCGCTGCCGACCCTCGAAGCGAAGTGGCGCGACGCACAGACGCAGCTCAACGACGAGCGCGCGCGGATCGCACAGACCGAACAGTCGCTGAAGCTCGAAGCCGCGCATCAGCGCAACGCCGACCAGCAGCTCCAGCAGCTTCAGCAGCGCCACGAGCGTCTGAAGTCCGAGGCGGGCGGGCTCGACGCGCCGGACGAGGCGCAGCTCGAAGAGTTGCGCATGCAGCTCGCCGAACAGGAAGAGATCCTCGCCGAATCGCAGGCGCGGCTTGCCGACGCGCAGGAAACGGTGCCGCGCCTCGACGGCGAGCGCCGCGCCGCGCAAGAGCGCGTACAGGCCGAAAGCGCGCAGATCCACCAGCTCGAGGCGCGGCTTGCCGCGCTGAAGCAACTGCAGGAGAACGTGCAGACCGAAGGCAAGATCCAGCCGTGGCTCGACAAGCACGAGCTCGGCGCGCTGCCGCGCCTGTGGAAGAAGCTGCACGTCGAACCGGGCTGGGAAGCGGCGCTCGAGGCGGTATTGCGTGAGCGTCTCGCCGCGCTCGAAGTGTCGAATCTCGACTGGGTGAAGGCGTTCGCGACCGACGCGCCGCCCGCGAAGCTCGCGTTCTATGCGCCGCCCGCGGCCGGCGAACCGGCTGCCGCGGCAGCCGGGCTGCGCCCGGTGCTGTCGCTGCTGCGCATCGACGATGCGGGCATCCGCGCGGTGCTGAACGACTGGCTCGGCAATGTGTACGTCGCCGACGACGTCGCGCAGGCGCTCGCGACGCGCGCGCAACTGCCGGCGGGCGGTGCATTCGTCGTCAAGGCCGGCCACATCGTCACGCGGGTCGGCGTGCAGCTGTACGCAGCCGATTCGGAGCAGGCCGGGATGCTGGCCCGCCAGCAGGAAATCGAAAACCTGACGCGCCAGGTGCGCGCACAGGCACTCCTTGCCGACGAGGCGCGCACGGCCGCCGTGCGGGCGGAAGCCGCGCACACGCAGGCCACCCAGGCGCTGGGCGACGTGCGCGCCCAGGCCGAACGCGCGACGCAGCGCGTGCACGCGCTGCAGATGGACGTGCTGAAGCTCGCGCAGGCACATGAACGCTACACGCAGCGCAGCACGCAGATCCGCGAGGAACTCGAGGAAATCGGCGCGCAGGTCGACGAGCAGCGTGCACTGCGCGCGGAGTCGGAAGCGAACTTCGAGCGTTTCGACGGCGAGCTTGCCGAGTTGCAGGCGCGTTTCGAAGACAACCAGCTCGCGTTCGAAGCACTCGACGAATCGCTGACGCAGGCACGCCAGGAAGCCCGCGACCTCGAGCGCGGCGCGAACGACGCGCGCTTCGCCGCGCGCAACGCCGTCACGCGGATCGACGAGCTCAAGCGCAGCATCCAGGTCGCGCACGAGCAGAGCGAACGCGTCGCCGCCTCGCTGGAAGATGCACGCGCCGAACTCGAAACGATCAACGAGCAGACCGCGCATACGGGCCTGCAGGACGCGCTCGAAATTCGTGCGGTCAAGGAAGAAGCGCTGCAGGCCGCGCGGATCGAACTCGACGACCTGACCGCGAAGCTGCGCGCATCGGACGAGCAGCGTCTCGTTGCCGAACGTTCGCTGCAGCCGCTGCGCGACCGCATCACCGAGCTGCAACTGAAGGAGCAGGCCGCGCGCCTGTCCGTCGAGCAGTTCGCCGAGCAGCTCGCGGCGGCCGAGGTCGACGAGGAAGCGCTGCGCGACAAGCTGACGCCGGATCTCAAGCCGTCGTACCTGCAGGGCGAAGTCACGCGCCTGAACAACGCGATCAATGCGCTCGGTCCGGTGAACATGGCCGCGCTCGACGAGTTGAAGGCCGCCAGCGAGCGCAAGTTGTTCCTTGACGCGCAGTCGGCCGACCTGACCGACGCGATCACGACGCTCGAGGACGCGATCCACAAGATCGACCAGGAAACCCGCACGTTGCTGCAGGGCACCTTCGACGAGGTCAACCGTCACTTCAGCGACCTGTTCCCGCGCCTGTTCGGCGGCGGCCAGGCGAAGCTGATCATGACGGGCGACGAAATTCTCGATGCCGGCGTGCAGGTGATGGCGCAGCCGCCGGGCAAGAAGAACGCGACCATCCACCTGCTTTCGGGCGGCGAGAAGGCGCTGACCGCCACCGCGCTGGTGTTCGCGATGTTCCAGTTGAACCCGGCGCCGTTCTGTCTGCTCGACGAGGTCGATGCGCCGCTCGACGACGCGAACACCGAGCGTTTCGCGAATCTCGTGCGTGCAATGTCCGACAAGACACAGTTCCTTTTCATCTCGCACAACAAGATCGCGATGGAGATGGCGCAGCAACTGATCGGCGTGACGATGCAGGAGCAGGGTGTGTCGCGGATTGTCGCGGTGGACATGGAAACCGCCGCGGGTTTTGCGCAGAATTGACGTTTGACGAAACCGAATCGCGTTCGCGCGGCGCATGGGCGCCCGTTCGCGGTTCCGACGAAAAAGAATTGCTGATGGAGCGTGCATGGACGAGTTGACACTCGGTTTGATCGGCGCGGGCGCCGTCGTGGTGGGCGGCGTCGTGGTCTACAACGCGTGGCAGGGCGCGAAGGTGCGGCGCAAGATGCCGCGCCCGATGCCGGAAGAAGCTGCCGAGGCGATGAATCGCCCCGAGCGCGACGATGAGCGGCCGTTCATCGAGCCGGTGCGCCAGCCCACGCGGCGCGAACCCGCCGCTGCGCCGGCGGCCGCCTTGAGCGCGTCGACCGACGCCGCGCGCGTCGAGCCGACGTTCGGCGGCGTAGCGCCGGCGGACACGCCGGCCGACCTGCAGGCCGAGGCGACCGGCACCGACCTGTCGCCGGAGTCGACCGAATCGACTGCATCGACGGAACAGGCCGTCCACGAAGGTTCGGTGGCTGCCACGTCCGACGCACCGGCGTCCGCGGTATCGGACGAGCCGGTTGAACCCGTGCTGCCGGCTGCGACGACGATCTCGTCGGCGCCTCCCGCGATCGTCGACCGCCGGATCGACTGCATCGTGCCGATTCGTCTCGGCGGATTGCTTCCAGGCGACAAGATACTGCCGGCCGCCCAGCGGCTGCGCCGTGCGGGCAGCAAGCCCGTGCATATTGAAGGCAAGCCGGAAGGCGGCCAGTGGGAGCTGCTGCAGAACGGTGTGCGCTATGAAGAGCTGCGCGCGGCCGCACAGCTTGCGAACCGCAGCGGCGCGCTCAACGAGCTTGAATTCTCCGAATTCGTGACGGGCGTCCAGCAGTTCGCCGATGCAATCGACGGCGCACCGGAATTCCCGGACATGATGGAGACGGTCGCGATGGCGCGCGAGCTCGACGGCTTTGCCGCGCAGTGCGATGCGCAGCTGTCGATCAACGTGATGTCGGACGGCGCGCCGTGGTCAGCGAACTACGTGCAGGCTGTTGCATCGCAAGACGGGCTGCTGTTGTCGCGCGACGGCACGCGTTTCGTGAAACTCGACGCGAAGCAGAACCCCGTGTTCATGCTGCAGTTCGGCGACACGAACTTCCTGCGCGACGACCTCACGTACAAGGGCGGCAACATGATCACGCTGGTGCTCGACGTACCGGTCGCCGAAGAGGACATCCTGCCGTTCCGGCTGATGTGCGATTACGCGAAGTCGCTGTCCGAGCGGATCGGGGCGCGCGTCGTCGACGATTCGCGCCGGCCGCTGCCGGAATCGACGCTGGTCGCGATCGATCAGCAGTTGATGAAGTTGTACGCGAAGCTCGAGGAAGCGGGTATCCCGGCCGGTTCGCCGGTCACGCGTCGCCTCTTCAGTCAGTAACGCGTTTTGCGGGCGGCGGCATCCGGCGCCGCCGCTCGTCGCTGCAGTGCCGCACACACGCCGCCCGCGTGCGCTGCGAGGGGGCGTGTGGCACGCATTGCGTGTCGCCGTCGCGGCATCAAACTGAGATAATCGAACATCCGATTTTTCAGAACGAATCTGTCGCCAGCATGGCCCGAACCCAAGCCGAACCGCCAGCCAGCCAGCCCGACGCGCGTGCCGCGTGGCTGCGCGACCAACTCGAGCGGGCGAACCACGCCTACTACGTGCTCGACCAGCCGGATTTGCCCGACGCCGAATACGACCGGCTGTTTGGCGAGCTGCAGCAACTCGAAACCGATCATCCCGAACTCGTGACGCCCGATTCGCCGACGCAACGCGTCGGCGGCGAAGTGGCAAACGGCTTCACGCCGGTCGTCCATGACGCACCGATGCTGTCGTTGAACAACGGCTTCGCCGACGAGGACATCGTCGCGTTCGACAAGCGCGTCGCCGATGCGCTCGACAAGACGACCGACCTCGCCGGCTCGGTGACCGACCCCGTCGAATACGCGTGCGAGCTGAAGTTCGACGGACTCGCGATCTCGTTGCGCTATGAGCGCGGCGTATTCGTGCAGGCGTCGACGCGCGGCGACGGCACGACGGGCGAGGACGTGACGCAGAACGTCCGCACGATCCGCTCGATTCCGCTGAAGCTGAAAGGTGCACACGTCCCGGCCCTGCTCGACGTGCGCGGAGAGGTGCTGATGTTCAAGCGCGATTTCGCACGCCTGAACGAACGCCAGCGCGCGGCCGAGCAGCGCGAATTCGCGAACCCGCGCAATGCGGCGGCGGGCAGCCTGCGCCAGCTCGACCCGAAGATCACAGCGCAGCGTCCGCTGTCGTTCTTCGCTTACGGCATCGGCGTGCTGGACGGCATGCCGATGCCCGACACGCACAGCGCGCTGCTCGACTGGTACGAGTCGCTCGGCCTGCCGGTGAACCGCGAGCGCGAAGTCGTGCACGGTGCCGAAGGCTTGCTCGGCTTCTTCCACAAGGTCGGCGAGAAGCGCGAGTCGCTGCCGTACGACATCGACGGCGTCGTCTACAAGGTGAACCGGCGCGATGAACAGGATCGCCTCGGCTTCGTGTCGCGCGCGCCGCGCTTTGCACTTGCGCACAAATTCCCGGCGCAGGAAGCGCTGACCAGGCTCGTCGCGATCGACGTGCAGGTCGGCCGCACCGGTGCGATCACGCCCGTTGCACGGCTCGAACCCGTGTTCGTCGGCGGCGCGACGGTGACCAACGCGACGCTGCACAACGAGGATGAAGTACGCCGCAAGGACATCCGGATCGGCGATACAGTGATCGTGCGGCGAGCGGGCGATGTGATTCCGGAGGTCGTCGGCGCGCTGCTCGATCGCCGGCCGGCCGATGCGGTCGAATTCGTGATGCCGACCGAATGCCCGGTGTGCGGCTCGAGGATCGAGCGGCTGCCCGACGAGGCGATCGCGCGCTGCACGGGCGGCCTGTTCTGCCCGGCGCAGCGCAAGCAGGCGCTGTGGCATTTCGCGCAGCGCCGCGCGCTCGACATCGACGGGCTCGGCGAGAAGATCATCGACCAGCTCGTCGAACTGAATCTCGTGCGCACGCCGGCCGACCTGTTCAATCTGGGTTTCGCGACGCTCGCGGAACTCGACCGGTTCGCCGACAAGTCCGCACAGAACCTGCTCGACTCGCTCGAGAAGGCGAAGCACACGACGCTCGCGCGCTTCATCTACGGACTCGGCATCCGGCATGTCGGCGAGTCGACCGCGAAGGATCTCGCGAAGCATTTCGGTTCGCTGACCCCGATCATGGACGCGTCGATCGACGAGCTGCTCGAAGTCAACGACGTCGGGCCGATCGTCGCCGAGTCGCTTCACCAGTTCTTCGCGGAAGAGCACAACCGGACCGTGATCGAGCAACTGCGCGCGCCCGGCAAGGTCACGTGGCCGGAAGGGCCGCCCGCGCCGAAGGCGCCGCAGGGTGTGCTGGCCGGCAAGACGGTCGTGTTGACGGGTACGCTGCCGAACCTCACGCGTGACGCCGCGAAAGAGATGCTCGAAGCGGCGGGCGCGAAAGTCGCGGGCTCGGTATCGAAGAAGACGGATTACGTGGTCGCGGGTGCCGAGGCGGGCAGCAAGCTCGTGAAGGCCGAGGAGCTCGGCATTCCCGTACTGGACGAAGACGGACTGCACCAACTCCTGGAGGGCAATACGCCATGATTCGCGAGATCCTGAAGATGGGCGACCCGCGCCTGCTCGAAGTCGCCAAACCGGTCGAGCGGTTCGATACACCCGAGCTGCACGAGATCGTCGCGGACATGTTCGAGACGATGCATCACGCAAACGGTGCGGGGCTCGCCGCGCCGCAGGTCGGCATCGGGCTGCAGATCATCATCTTCGGCTTCGGCAGCAACAACCGTTATCCGGACGCACCGCCCGTGCCCGAGACCGTGCTGATCAACCCGAAGATCGAGTACATGCCGCCGGACATGGAAGAGGGCTGGGAAGGCTGCCTGTCGGTGCCGGGCATGCGCGGCGTGGTCAGCCGTTACGCGAAGGTGCGCTACAGCGGTTACGACCAGTTCGGCGCGAAGATCGATCGCGTCGCCGAAGGTTTCCACGCGCGCGTGGTCCAGCACGAGTACGATCACCTGATCGGCAAGCTGTACCCGATGCGGATCACCGACTTCACGCGCTTCGGCTTCACCGAGGTGCTGTTCCCGGGGCTCGATCCGGCCGACGACGATTGACCGGCACGCGGACGCCTGCGCGGCGTGACATGCCGTCGCTGCACCGGAAAAGGAAAAGCCCGCGCAAGCGGGCTTTTCCTTTGCGTGGCACGCGCAGCGTGCTCGCCGTCAGAACGTCAGAACGACTCGTCGGCCGACAGATAGCGCCATTGCCCCTGCGGCAGCGCGCCCAGCATCACGCGGCCCATGCGCACGCGCTTCAGGCCGATCACTTCGAGGCCGACTAGCTCGCACATGCGGCGGATCTGACGCTTCTTGCCCTCGCGCAGCACGAAGCGCAACTGCTCGCCGTTCTGCCAGCTCACCATCGCCGGCTTCAGCGCGACGCCGTCGAGTTCGAGGCCGTGGCGCAGCTTCGCGAGTGATTCCGCCGGGAAGTGCTGGTCGATGTCGATGAGCCGCTCGCCGAAGCGCACGCGCACCAGGTATTCCTTGTCGATGTCCGACTGCTCGCCGATCAGTTGCTTTGCGATCCGGCCGTTTTGCGTCAGCACGAGCATGCCGGTCGAATCGATGTCGAGGCGCCCGGCCGGCGCGAGTGCGTGCAGGTGCTGCGGCGAGAAGCGAACCTGCGAGCGGTCGCCGCTCCACTGGTTCGCGCGCGTGATCAGCACGGATGCGGGCTCATAGCCGTCTTCCGCCTGACCGGACACGTAGCCGACCGGCTTGTGCAGCAGGATCGTCACTTGCGCGGCCTGCGCGGCGCTGGCGCGCTCGTCGATCTCGATCTTCTGGTCGGGGCGGACCTTGGTGCCGAGCGTGTCGATGCGTTCGCCGTCGACGAGCACCCAGCCTTTCTCGATCCATTCGTCGGCTTCGCGGCGCGAGCACAGGCCGAGCTCGGACATGCGCTTCGACAGGCGCATCAGGCCAGTTTCGTCGCCGTGATCGATGTCGGCCTCGCGGCGCTTGACGGGTTGCGCGGTTTTCAGTGGCGCGCCGCCCGAGCGGCGCTCGGTGCTGCTGCGTTCGCCGAAGCTGCGCTTCGCACCTTCACCGGCTGCCTTGTCGCGATAGGGCGCGCGCGTGCTGCCTTCGGCACCTGCGCGGCGCGGCCGCGCATCATCGTCGTTGCGGCGGGCCGGGCGATCGGACGACGTGCGGCGTTCGCCGAAGCTGCGCTTCGCGCCTTCACCGGCTGCCTTGTCGCGATAGGGCGCGCGCGTGCTGCCTTCGGCGCCTGCGCGGCGCGGCCGCGCATCGTCGTCGTTGCGGCGGGCCGGGCGATCGGACGACGTGCTGCGTTCGCCGAAGCTGCGCTTCTCGCCGTAGCCGGCTGCCTTGTCGCGGTAGGGCGCGCGTGCGCCGCCTTCGGCATCCGGGCGGCGCGGCCGCGCATCGTCGCTGCGGCGAGCCGGGCGGTCGGACGACGCGCCACGTTCGCCGAAGCTGCGCTTCGCGCCTTCACCGGCTGCCTTGTCGCGATAGGGTGCGCGCGCACTGCCTTCGGCGCTGCGATACGGACGTGCATCGCCGCGCTCGCCGCGACCACCCGGTTTCGCATCGCTGCGATAGCCGCGTTCCGCACCGCCGTCACGCGGTGCCCGCTTTGCCGGAGCGCGCTCCGCATTCGGGCGTTCCGTGCCGCGCGGCTTGAATGCACGTTCGCCGGCGGCTGCCGGCGCAGACGCCTTCTTCGGGCGCGGCGGCTTGTCGGCCGCGGACGGTGCGGCGGGGCGCACGGCCTTGCGGGCGACGAGGCTGCCGGAGCGGACAGGGGCGCGGGTCGGCGACGCCGGCTTCGGATTCTTGACGGTTAATTTGGTGCGCATAAACGCTGGGATTCATTCAGACTGCGATCGCGCGCAGCAATTCGGTTTCGAGCTGGATCTGCAGGCGGTTGTCGGACAGGCTGGCACCGTCGAGCAGGAAGATATCCTCGACGCGTTCGCCGAGCGTATTGATCCGCGCCGCGTGGACGCCGACCTGATGCTCGGCCAGGACGCGCGCGATCGAATAAAGGAGGCCCGGCCGGTCGTTCGCGGACACGGACAGGATGTAGTACTGGCCGCGCTCGTCGGCCCGTAGGTCGACGCGCGGCGTGATCGGAAACGTCCGGGACAGCCGCGACAGACGGCCCTTGGACGGCTCCGGCAGCGATGCGGTTTCGGCGAGCCGCGTCGCGAGTTGCTGTTCGACGAGATTCGCGATGTCGCGGTAACGCACGTCGCGTTCGGTCTGCGTGACGATGAAGTTGTCGAGCGCATAACCGTGCCGTGTGGTGCTCACACGTGCATCGAGCACCGACAGCCCGTTGCGGTCGAAATACGCGCAGATGCCCGCGAACAGGTCGGGGCGGTCCTTCACGTACACGAGTACTTGCAGCGCATCGCCGATCGGCGACGGCCGCGCGCGGACGATCGCGGTTTCGGCATTCACATGCCGGTACAGCACGCGCGTCTGCCATGCGATGTCGGCCGCGTCATGGCGCAGGAAGAAGCCGATGTCGAGCTGATCCCACAGCGCGCGGTGCGCGTCGTCGGGCACGGTCTCGAGGCGCAGCAGCGCAAGTGCTTCCTCCTGCCGCGACTTCAGCTCCGAATGCGCGTCGGGGTTCGCGCCGCCGAGCACCGCGAGCGTGATCCGGTACAGATCCTCGAGCAGCTTGCCCTTCCACGCGTTCCATACCTTCGGGCTCGTGCCGCGAATGTCGGCGACGGTCAGCAGGTACAGCGCAGTGAGCCGGCGCTCGGTGCCGACGAGTTCGGCGAAGCGCTTGATCACTTCCGGATCGCTTGTGTCCTGCTTCTGCGCGACCTGGCTCATCGTCAGGTGATGCTGGACGAGCCAGACGATCAGCGCCGCATCGTCGCCGGTAATCCCGTGCTCGCGGCAGAAGCGCCGCGCGTCGGCCATCCCGAGCGTCGAGTGGTCGCCGCCGCGGCCCTTCGCGATGTCGTGGAACAGCGCGGCCACATACAGCACCCACGGGCGCTCGAAATTGCCGATCAACTGGCTGCAGAACGGGTACTCGTGCGCATGCTCCGCCACTGCGAAGCGGCGGATGTTGCGCAGCACCATCAGGATGTGCTGGTCGACCGTGTACACGTGATACAGGTCGTGCTGCATCTGGCCGACGATGCGGCGGAAATTCAGCAGGTAGCGGCCCAGCACGCTCGTCTGGTTCATCAGGCGGAACGCGTGCGTGATGCCTTCGGGCTGCTGCAGGATCTGCATGAACGTGCGGCGGTTCTGCGGTTCGCGCCGCCACGCGTTGTTCATGATTTCGCGCGAGTTGTACAGCGCACGCAGCGTGCGGGCGGACAGGCCCTTCACGCCCCGGGTCGTCTCGTACAGCAGGAACGCTTCGAGGATCGCGTCGGGATGGCGCTCGAACACGCTGTCGTCGACGATCTCGAGCATGCCTTGCTTCTCGACGAAGCGGTCGGGCGACAGCACGCGCGTGATGCCGCTCGTCGCGGGGAACAACTGTGCCTCGATGTTCTGGATCAGGATCGTCGCGAGCTGCGTGACGGCCTTCGCTGCCCAGTAGTAGCGGCGCATCAGCTGCTCGCTCGTGCGTTTGGCCGGCGTCGGCCGGTAGCCGAAGCTCTCGGCCGCCTGCGTCTGCAGGTCGAAGACGAGCATGTCCTGGCGGCGGCCGGCGATCACGTGCAGCCGCGCGCGCAGCGTCTTCAGGAATCCTTCGTTGCGGCGCAGCTCGCGCGCTTCGCGCTCGGTGATGAGGCCGCGCGTGTCGAGTTCGCGCCAACTGCTGCCGAAACCGGCCGCGCGCGCGATCCACAGGATCGTTTGCAGGTCGCGCAGCCCGCCGGGGCTTTCCTTCACGTTCGGCTCGAGGCTGTACGGCGTGTCCTGGAACTTCGCGTGGCGCTGGCGCATTTCGAGCACCTTCGCGGTGAAGAACGCGCGCGCGTCGAGCGCCTCGTGATAACGCACGGTGAAGCGCTCGAACAGCGCGGTGCTGCCGACGATGCGGCGCGCCTCCAGCAGCGAAGTCTGCACGGTGACGTCCTGCGACGCCTCCTCGATGCACTGGGCAACGGTACGCACGCTGCTGCCGATCTCGAGACCGAGATCCCATGCCATGCCGATGAAGCGCTCGATCCGCGCGTCGAGCGCGGGGTCGTGTGCATCGGGCAGCAGCACGAGGATGTCGACGTCGGAATGCGGTGCCAGCTCGGCGCGCCCGTAGCCGCCGACGGCGACGAGCGCGAGCGTCGCGGGCAGCCCGCAGTCGTCCCATACGCGCCTGAGCGCATCGTCGGTGAGTTTCGACAGCGCGTGCATCAGCGACGCGACATTCGTCGCGCTGCGAAAGCGCTCGAGCATGTCGGTCTTGGCGGCCTTGAATTCGGCGCGCCGCGACAGCGCTTCGGGCGAGGGGGCGGCGTGAGCGCTCATGGGAGGTCGTTCAGGTGCGGGCAGGGCGGGCTGGCGCGACCGCGCTCAGACCGCGGTGGCCGGTTGCGCGAACACCGGCCGCGCGGGCGTGCCGGCCGACACGGTCAGCACGTCGTAACCCGTTTCGGTGACGAGTACCGTGTGTTCCCATTGCGCGGACAGGCTGCGGTCGCGCGTCTTGACGGTCCACTGGTCGGGCATCGTGCGGATGTCGCGCTTGCCGGCGTTGATCATCGGCTCGATCGTGAAGATCATCCCGGCCTTCAGCTCGATGCCGGTGCCCGGACGGCCGTAGTGGACGACCTGCGGATCTTCGTGGAACACCGTGCCGATGCCGTGGCCGCAGTATTCGCGCACAACGCTGTAGCCCTGCGCTTCCGCGTGCTTCTGGATCGCATAGCCGATGTCGCCGAGGTGTGCGCCCGGCTTGACCTGGTCGATGCCGAGCCACATGCACTCGTAGGTGGTCTGCACGAGGCGCTTCGCGAGGATCGAGCCTTCGCCGACGATGAACATCCGGCTGGTGTCGCCGAAGTAGCCGTTCTTGATCACGGTGATGTCGATGTTCAGCGCATCGCCGTTCTTGATTACCTTTTCGCCCGGGATGCCGTGGCAGATCACGTCGTTGACCGAAATGCAGGTCGCCTTCGGGTACGGCGGATAGCCGGGCGGCTGATAGTTCAGCGGCGCGGGGATCGTGCCCTGCTCGTTGAGCATGAATTCGTGACAGAGCCGGTCGAGCTCGGCGGTCGTGACGCCCGCGACGACATGCGGGGTGATGAAGTCGAGCACTTCGCTCGCGAGACGGCAGGCGACGCGCATCTCGGCGATGTCGTGTTCGTTTTTGAGCGTAATAGCCATCGAGGTATGCCTGGAATGCGGTGAATTGACGGATTATCGCACCTTATGGCGGCCCTCGCAGCCCCTGCGGGTGGTGCGGATGCGGGTTTTCGCGGATTGTCCGGCCTGCTGCCGCACGGCAAGCAAAAGTGGCGGGCGACTTGAGAGCCGACAAATCGGCGTGCTATACTCTCTGGCTAAGTCGACATCCAAATGCCGAACCTGCTTCGTGCGGGGCGGTAGTAGCGATGAAAGGCTTGCGGCACGGGCATTTTCGCACGTGCCGAATCGCAAGCCGGCGCAACCAGGGTGCCGGCCGCGCGGAACGAGGGTCCTTCGGACGCGTTCGCGCGGCGGTACGGCAGCCGGCTTAAGACCCAACCCTCGTGGAGAATTTACATGGCAGTTACGATGCGCCAAATGCTGGAAGCGGGTGTCCACTTCGGTCACCAGACGCGCTTCTGGAACCCGAAGATGGCTCCGTTCATTTTCGGTCACCGCAACAAGATTCACATCATCAACCTCGAAAAGACGCTGCCGATGTTCACGGACGCGCAGAAGTACGTGCGCCAGCTGGCAGCTAACCGCGGCACGATCCTGTTCGTCGGTACGAAGCGTCAGTCGCGCGACACGATCGCTCAGGAAGCGCAGCGCGCGGGCATGCCGTACGTCAACGCGCGCTGGCTCGGCGGCATGATGACCAACTTCAAGACGCTCAAGGTTTCGATCAAGCGCCTGAAGGACATGGAAACGGCAGTCGAGGCAGGCGAGCTCGAGAAGATGAGCAAGAAGGAAGCGCTGCTGTTCGAACGCGAAATCGCCAAGCTGCAGAAGTCGATCGGCGGCGTGAAGGACATGGGCGGCATTCCGGACGCGATCTTTGTCGTCGACGTCGGCTACCACAAGATCGCCGTCACGGAAGCGAACAAGCTGGGCGTGCCGGTCATCGCCGTGGTCGATACGAACCACTCGCCGGAAGGTGTGGATTACGTGATCCCGGGTAACGACGACTCGAGCAAGGCAGTCGCGCTGTACGCTGAAGGCGTGGCCGACGCGATCCTCGAGGGCCGTGCGAACGCGGTCAACGAAGTGGTCCAGGCTGCACGCGGCGACGACGAATACGTCGAGGAAAACGCGTAACTGGCCCCGAGCCGGCGCAAAAAGGGGGCTCTCAACAGGCCCCCTTTTTTTAAGCTTGTGCGCCGGACCTGATCGTGCCGAATCGGTGCGGGTCCGGAAACGAATCTCGGCCGTTCGCGTCCAAGCGGGCGGCGTTGTGAATACAGACTCAAGGAGCGAATGATGGCGGCAATTACCGCAAGCATGGTGGCAGAACTGCGCGCAAAGACCGACGCACCGATGATGGAGTGCAAGAAGGCGCTGACGGAAGCCGACGGCGATCTGGCCAAGGCTGAAGAGCTGCTGCGCGTCAAGCTCGGCAACAAGGCGAGCAAGGCGGCTTCGCGCGTGACGGCAGAAGGCGTCGTCGCATCGTTCGTCGGCGGCAACGCAGGCGCGCTGGTCGAACTGAACTGCGAAACCGACTTCGTCGCGAAGAACGACGACTTCCTCGCATTCTCGAAGACCGTTGCAGAACTCGTCGCGACGCAAAACCCGGCTGACGTGGCTGCGCTGTCGGCGCTGCCGCTGGAAGGCTCGACGGTCGACGCAGTGCGTCTGGCCCTGATCGGCAAGATCGGCGAAAACGTCTCGATCCGCCGTTTCGTGCGTTTCGAAACCGCGAACAAGATCGCAACGTACCTGCACGGCGCGCGTATCGGCGTGATCGTCGAGTACACGGGTGCGGAAGAGCAGGTCGGCAAGGACGTCGCGATGCACATCGCCGCGATGAAGCCGGTCGCTCTGTCGTCGGCCGACGTGCCGGCGGAACTGATCGACACGGAACGCCGCGTCGCCGAGCAGAAGGCTGCCGAATCGGGCAAGCCGGCTGAAATCGTCGCGAAGATGGTCGACGGCAGCGTCCAGAAGTACCTGAAGGAAGTGTCGCTGCTGAACCAGACGTTCGTTAAGAACGACAAGCAGACGATCGAGCAGATGCTGAAGGCAGCGAATGCGGCAGTGCAGAAGTTCGCGCTGTTCGTGGTCGGCGAAGGCATCGAGAAGCGTCAGGACGACTTCGCCGCCGAAGTGGCCGCGCAAGTCGCAGCAGCAAAGCAGCAGTAAGCAGTCAGGTAGTATCCGCGGCGGGCGTCCGCTCCGCTGCGGCCGGCGGCGCGGGCGCGCCCGGCGCGGCCGCGCACCGCGGCCGCAGCCCGCCCGGCCGCGCGGAAGATACGCAAGGAGAGAAGAAGCGGGGGAGAGTGAGGAA